>JAEZVA010000071.1 GCA_023443315.1 Bacillota bacterium
ATTTGCCTTTTGCAATTTCTTTTCTCTGCCAGCGAACCCAGTCATTAAGCCACCTTTCAGACTTTCGTCAAAACACTCATCAGAGTTGTCGGAGTCTAACGCTCTATCCAGCTGAGCTACAGGCGCATATGATAAACGCAAACCGTGTAAAAGGCTTGACGCACAAAATAGTATGATACTTATCTTTGTTTAAGAAATGTACAATAAATCGAGCAAAAGCTTTGATTTATGCGGTTTTGCGAAGATTTTTTGTCGCCATTTCTAACAAAGATTAGTATTGTGCGCGTTTTAGGCGAATGACGTTCCAAGACGCCTTGTGCAGAATGGTTTTTAGTACGCCGCCATCCAGTCCGCTATCCTGTCTGGTGCTGGGTGCGACGTTTTGGCAGGCTGCGGAGTTGGAGGCTCGCATATCAAAGCCCTCCATGCAGATCCACTCGATTATCGACACACCGCAAAAGGCGCGTAGGTCGGTTTCGAGCAGGATGTCCTCCGAGCAGCTGCGGTTCACGGCAAAGATAGTAATCTCCTCGGTCTCTGGGTTGTAAACGGGAATCGCCTCGATGTCCGTTACATCGCTGTGACCCTTTGTGTCATGCTTTGTTGTGTTTAAAATGGGCTGCAACGCGATACCACGTCCGTATACAGATGCATGTAAGAACGGGTAGTAGATGGTCTGCTTCCATGCTGTGCCGTTTGTCTCGGTCATAATTGGCGCAATAACGTTCACAAGCTGGGCGAGGCACGCCATACGAACGCGATTGCTGTACTTCAAGAAGGTAATCAAAACAAGTCCCACAACCAGCGCATCTTCGAAGGTGTAGATGTCCTCCAAAAGCGCGGGCGCAACCTGCCAGGGGCGGTTTTTCATGGTATCGGCATCCGCGTCGTTGGAATGGAACCACACATTCCACTCATCAAAGCTCAGGTTTAAGGTCTTTTTGCTTCTTTTTCTGGCTTTTACATAGTCGCAGGTGGAGATAACGGTGTGAAGAAAACGCTCCAAATCTTGAGTACAGGCAAAGAAGTCCTCGGTGTCGTTGTTTTTGTTGCCGAAGTATTGATGTAACGAGATGTAGTCCACATGCTCGTAGGTGTGCATCAATGTTTCCGCTTCCCATTCGGGGAAGGTCGGCATATCCACGCCGGAGCTTCCGCAGCTTACAAGCTCGATAGAGGGGTCAATTAGCCGCATCGCCTTGGCGGTTTCCGCTGCAATTCGTCCGTATTCATGCGCGGTTTTGGTGCCAATCTGCCACGGTCCATCCATTTCGTTGCCCAAACACCAGGTTTTAATGTTGTAGGGCAGCTTGTCGCCGTGGCTGATGCGCAGGTCGCTGTAATAGCTGCCGGAGGGATGGTTGCAGTACTCCAGCAGGTTGCAGGCGTCCGCAATTTCCCTTGTTCCAAGGTTAACCGCCATCATTACCTGCGAATCCACCATGCGTGTCCATTTGTAGAATTCGCTGATGCCAACGGCGTTTGGCTCAAGGCTTCTCCACGCAAGCTCCAGTCTCTTTTTTCTTGCGTCGAGGGGACCAACACTGTCTTCCCAATAAAAGTTCGACACAAAATTGCCGCCGGGGTAACGGATAATGGGCACCCTTAAATCCTTTACTAGCGCCATCGTATCGGTGCGAAAACCGTCATTGTCCGCGCTGGGGTGACCCGGTTGGTAGATGCCATCGTATACTGCGCGACCAAGGTGTTCAATAAACGAGCCGTACAGCCGATCGTCAATCTCGGCAATGGAAAGTGCAGGGTCTACCGTCATTTTTGATGTTTTCATCATGGTCTCCCTTTTAGTTTGGATTTATGTAAAATAATTTATCCTTTACTAAATTGTAGTCTATCCATATAGTAGAAGTCAAGGTTTGTATGCGAATTTGTCCAAAATAACAAGGTGCGACAAATGACTTTGGTTTAACCTAGTGACGTAAAAAAGTTACACAATGTTTATAAAAACCGTACAATACTGCACCAAAACTTCTACGTTGGGTTTTTGCAGGAAAATGTCGCAAAATATACACGGGCAATATATTGTGTGATATAATAATCATAATTGTGAAATAATCAAAACAAGCGTTTTATTAGAGGAGAGTGTTATGGGAATCTCTAACTTGCTGCAACTAATTGGCGGACTGGCTTTGTTTTTATTCGGCATGAACACAATGGGTACAGGGTTAGAAAAAACATCGGGAGGAAAGCTGGAAAAACTGCTAGAGCGGTTAACGTCCAACCCGATTAAGGCAGTGGTACTTGGTGCTGCTGTCACAAGTGTTGTACAATCGTCATCTGCAACTACCGTCATGGTTGTAGGGTTTGTAAACTCCGGCATCATGAAGCTAAGTCAGGCGGTTGGCGTAATAATGGGCGCCAACATTGGTACGACCGTTACATCGTGGATTTTAAGCCTATCGGGTATACAGAGCGACAATTTTTTTGTCAGTCTTTTAAAACCCGATTCTTTTTCGCCAATCTTTGCGCTGGTGGGTGTGGTTTTACTTTTATTCTTTCAGGGCGAGCGCAACAAAAACATCGGGTCCATATTTATTGGATTTGGCGTGTTGATGTTTGGTATGGATACGATGAGTTCCGCGGTAAAGCCCCTTGCGCAAACGCCGGAATTTGTAGATATACTAACCATGTTTGCAAACCCGATTCTCGGTCTGATAGTGGGAGCGCTGTTTACGGCGGTGATACAAAGCTCCTCCGCCTCGGTGGGTGTTTTGCAGGCGCTTTGCATGACCGGCACAATCAGCATTGGGGTTGCGCTACCTATCATCATGGGGCAGAACATCGGCACCTGTATCACCGCATTATTGTCCTCTGTGGGGGCCAATAAAAACGCAAAAAGAGCGGCGCTCATTCATCTGTATTTTAACTTAATTGGAACCGTACTCTTTATGGCGGGTTTTTACAGTTTGAATGCCCTGATGAACTTTGGGTTCTTAAATGACATACTAAACCCCGCAGGGGTTGCTGTGATACACACCATCTTTAACATCTCGTGCACGATAGTCTTGTTGCCGTTCGCCAAACTGCTCGAAAAGCTGGCTTATCTTTCCCTGCCGGAAAAGAACCTGGATATGCAGGCGGAGAACGCAGACGATTTTCAGCTGCTTGACGCACGTTTTCTGGACAAGACCTCCTTTGCCACCGAGCAGTGCAGAAACGTCACTTCAAAGATGGCGCGGCTGACCAAAGAGTCGATGTACAAGGCGCTGGGATTGCTTGGTCAGTTTGACGAGGACGTCGCCGCAGAGGTTCTTGTCTTGGAGGATAAGGTTGACAAGTTCGAGGATCAGTTAAGCACCTATCTTGTAAAACTGAGCAGCAAAAACCTGTCTGAGAAGGATTCCCGCACGATCTCCATCCTGCTGCATTGCATCGGAGATTTTGAACGCATATCCGACCATTCGGTTAACGTGATGCAAGCGGCAAAGGAAATGCACGATAAGAAGCTGTCCTTTTCAAAAGAAGCCAACGCGGAGATTCGTACCTTTGTAGAGGCGGTAAAAGAGATTATAGCCATCACCTTTGAGGCGTTTGAAACCGAGAATACAGAGCTAGCGCAAACCGTAGAACCGCTCGAAGAGGTAATAGACAACCTAAACGAGAGCTTAAAGAAGCGTCACATTAAGCGGCTGCGCACAGGCACCTGTACCATTGAGCTTGGATTTGTGTTGTCTGACATCATCAACACCTTTGAGCGCATTTCAGACCATTGCTCCAACGTTGCGCTTTGGGTTTTGCACTCCAAAGAGATCGGGTTTGACACTCATGGATATGTGGAGCGCATGCGCAGAGGCGATAACGAGTATTTCGAAACAAAGTACCTGCAGTTTAAGGGCAAGTATGTGCTGCCTAAGAACAGTTGATCTGCTGGGCGAACGATAGCATTCGTGCGACTTGGACGTAAATAATAGAACATTAGCCCTCCGAATTATGGTTGTATCAAACCACAATTCGGAGGGATTTTTTTCTGAGTAACTGTTCTAGTCAAGGTTTGGCAATAGATATGCGGCAAACGCGGTTGGAATTGTGTACTCGCTTTCAAGCTGCTGTCTTGAAATAAACAAAAGAGAGTCATTCTGTGCACAGTCGTTTACCCGCACAAGATACCCCGTCATATGCCACTCGATGTGGGTAAAGATATGTTTTGCAGCCGGCAAAGGCAAAACGGAAACAGGGGTAAGCCCCATTTCTTGAACAGCCTGTAAGCACTGCGCCTGTGTCAGGGTGGCCGCAAGGTTTGGCAGCTCCCACAATCCCGCCAGCAGACCATGCTCGGCGCGCCTTCTTACCGCAAGGCGGTTGTCACAAACGATAATCAGCACCGTGCGGTCTTCCTTTACCCGCGCCTTTTTTGGCTTCTTTACGGGGATTTGTTCCGTTAATCCGTCCCGATAAGCCCTGCAAACCTTGCTCAATGGACAGATATCGCATCTCGGCGTGCCATTTGGCAGGCAGACCGTCGCCCCGAGCTCCATCAGCGATTGGTTAAAATCGCCCACCCGTGTGTCGGGCAGGATATCGGTAACCTGACGCGTGATCTCACGCTTTACCCCTACGCTTGTTATGTCGCCACTGTTTGCGGTTAAACGGCTGATGACTCGAAGCACATTGCCATCCACCGCGGGCACCCGCACCCCAAACGCGATGGAAGCCACCGCCCCTGCAGAGTATGCCCCCAACCCGGGCAGGGAGCAGAGCGTTTCAAAGTCATTCGGAATCACGCCGCCGTATGTCGATTGTATCAGCCGCGCCGCCTTTTGCAGGTTTTTGGCGCGGCTGTAGTAGCCAAGCCCTTCCCATAGCTTAAGCAGGACGGCTTCCTCCGTGTTTGCAAGTGACTGAACGTCGGGTAGTGCCTTTATAAACCGCTCAAAATACGGAATGACCGCCTCAACGCGCGTTTGTTGCAGCATAATCTCAGAGACCCATACGCGGTAGGGCGTGGGTACGCTGCGCCACGGCAGAACGCGAGCGTTTTCGTCGTACCAGTTAAGCAGTAAAGAAACGATAGGTTGAAGCTGTGATTCCATCTAAATACCATCCAAATAAAAAATAATAAGGTGTGTCCAATCTTAAGCTAGTATAACACAATCATGGGGCAAGCAAAAACAGTCTGTGGTTTACGCAGTATGCCCTGAAGCCTTGTGCAAACATGAATTTTTCGGCAAAGCTTCGTCAACAATATGCGTATTGCAAGACGAAGGAGCGGATGCCGTGAAGACAGGATATTCAAACAACCCGATAGACAGGGCAAAGATTCCGCAAAAGCCGTATATGAAAAAACCACTTGCGCTACGTACAATGGTGGTACAGGAGATTAAAGCACTGTGGGCGCTGTACCGCGAGGTAAGTAGAGAAAAAACCCGCTCAGGTGTGCGACAGTGGCTGTACGAAAACTATTATACCCTTCAGGCGGAGGGCAGATCGGTGGTGCGCTCCCTTCGGCACGAAAACCCGCTGCCGTGCATGGAAAACAGCTCGGTACCCGTGGTGTACCATCTGGTCAGTTCTGTTTTTGTCGCAAAACGAACTGAGCTGACCGGTGAGAGCCTTGAGCAGTTTTTGTGCGAGATACAGAGGGATACCCCCCTTGCGGTGGCGGAGCTGTGCTTTGTGCCCACCGCGCTTCGCTGCGCGTACATTTCGGTATGCCGTAAGGCGTGCGAACAGGACGTAACCGACAAGGATGCCGAAGACCTGTTTGCATATGGTATCTGTTCGCTGCGTGCCATCTCAGACCTGTGCTTTGAGGATATCTTTAACAACTGCAGCGCGGTAGAGCGGGTTTTGCAGCAGGACCCATCGGGCGACTACCCGAATATGGATGAGGAGAGCAAAAACCTATACCGTTTTAAGATATCGCGTATTGCCGTGGCCAATGACATCTCCGAGCTACAGGCGGCAAAAAATATGCTTGCGTATGTGCAAAACGGGCAGACCCCGCGCGAGCGACACATCGGTCACCCCATCTTTTTGGTGGATGATCTGCATCAGAAGGCGCAGGCAAAAGGACATTGTGCGTTGGCACTAACCGCAATAATACCGCTTGTTCTTAGCGTGACCATCGGTCTGTTTTTGCAGAGCATCTGGCCGGCGCTGCTGTTGTACCTACCTCTTTGGGAGATAGTGCGCCCGCTTATCGAGCAGTTTGCGATGCGCGGCGTACCCGCTACGGTCATACCGCGCATCGCACTGGAGCGCGACCTGCCAAGCGGCGCGAACACGCTTGTTACCGTATCTACCCTGATGCCCCGCCCAGAGGATGCCCCCGCGCTCGAAAAGCACCTTGAGAATCTGTTTATCACAAACGGGGGTGCGGGCGTCGGGTTTATGGTGCTAGCCGACTTTAAAGAGGACAAGGAAGCGACCAACCCAAAGGATATGGCAATGCTCACCGCCGCACAGGGGGTTGTTACGCGCCTAAACGCCCGCTTTGGGGACTGCTTTTACCTGCTGGTGCGCAAGCGCAGCTATAATAAGTCCAGCAAGCGGTTCGGTGGGTGGGAGCGCAAGCGCGGCGCCATCACCCAACTCGTGCGCTTTATTGGTGGGCAGAGCATCCCCGTAAAGCTGTTTTGCGGCAATATGGATGCGTTGCGCCGCACGCGCTACATCCTTGCGCTGGACGCCGATACGGGGCTTTTGCTCGGCTCGGTCGCCCAGCTGGTGGGTGCTGCGATCCATCCCCTCAACCGTGCGGAGGTGTCCAAAGAAACAGGAACCGTCACGCGCGGCTACGGTATCTTTCTTCCGCGCATCAGCGTAAGCCTTGCGTCCGCGTATAAAACGGGTTTTAGCAAGGTGATGGCCGGGTGCGGCGGCATTACGGCGTATGGCGCCGTCTGCCCAAGCCTGTATCAGGACCTGTTCGGCTGCGCCGTCTTTTCCGGCAAGGGTCTGATTGACGTGCGCGCCTTTTTTGAGGTGATGGATCAGCGCTTTGACGAGGGCGTTATTCTTTCGCATGATATCTTAGAGGGCGAGTACCTGCGCACCGCGTATGTGTCGGATGTAGAGCTGACCGAGAGCTTCCCACAAAACGCGGCAAGCTTCTTTTCCCGCCAGCATCGGTGGATTCGCGGCGACGTGCAGAACGCGCCGTTTGTTTTTTCGAGCGTTACACGCGGCGGGGTAAAGGAGCGCAACGTTCTCGGGGGCGTTTCGCGCTACAAATTGTTTGATAATATTCGCCGCGCGCTGACCCCTGTGGCAGCCTACCTGTGCATAGCGGTCGCTTTTTTTGCCGATACGCCGCTAAGCTACTCGCTTGCGCTAGGGGGCTTTTTTGCCATGACGGCACCACAGCTGATATCGGCGGTGGCAGCGATATTCTCCAGCCGCGGGTTTGCGCTCTCGCGGGAGTACTACTCCAAGGTGTTGCCCGCTGCACTCGAGAGTGTGTCGCAGGCATTTTTCTCATTTGTGTTTTTACCAAAGCATGCTTTTATGGCGGCGGACGCGGTAATCCGTTCGCTCTACCGTATGACCGTATCTCACGAAAAGCTGCTGGAGTGGACAACCGCGGCGGATGCGGAGCGCGGCGGCAAACGATTTTTCTCCCAGCTGCAGGGTCTACTACCCGGCGTTGTTTCGGGTATTGTACTTTTATTTTCTTCTGTGAGTATACTAAGGTTGTTTGGCATCTTGTTTTTAATCTCGCCCCTTGTGGCGTTCTTTTCCTCCAAAGAGACGGGCAGCCAGCGCGGAACGATTGACGCGCAAACGCAGGATCTGCTCACCGCCTATGCCGCGATGATGTGGCGGTACTACGAAAAGACCTGTACAGCGCGCGAAAACTACCTGCCGCCCGATAATGTACAGGAGGCGCCAACCTATGTGGTGGCGCACCGCACGTCCCCCACCAATATCGGTCTGATGCTGCTGTGCACCCTAGCCGCGCGTGATTTTCATTTTATCACCACCGAAGAGATGACGCTGCGCATCCAGCGAAGCCTTACCACCATTCTGCGTATGGAGCGGTACCAGGGCAATCTGTATAACTGGTACGATACCCGCACCCTTGCGCTTTTGCAGCCCGCGTTTGTATCGTCGGTAGACAGCGCAAACTTTTTGTGCTGCCTTGTCGCCTTGCGCGAGGGCATTAAGGAGTATATCACCGACCAAGCAAAGCGAATAAAAATCACCGAGCAGATTAACACACTAATTAACGAAGCCGACCTTACGATGTTTTACAACAAGCGCAAAAAGCTGTTTTCGGTGGGGTACGACTGCGAAAAGCAGAGCCTTGTTCACTCTCATTACGACCTTTTGATGAGCGAAGCGCGCCTTGCCAGCTACTTTGCTATCGCAACGGGGCAGGTGCCCAAAAAGCACTGGGGAGCGCTTGCCCGCACGCTCGCGCGCCAAGGTACCTTTGCAGGACCGATATCATGGGGTGGCAGTGTATTTGAGTACTTTATGCCCCACCTGTTGTTGCCCGTTTACGAGGGGTCGCTTCTGTACGAGGCACTGCGCTTTTGCAGCTACTGCCAAAAGCTGCGCGCGCGTAGCCTGTCGCTGCCGTGGGGCGTTTCGGAGAGCGGGTTTTACGCGTTTGACAACCAGCTAAACTACCGCTATAAGGCACATGGGGTACAGAAGCTCGGGTTGATGCGGGGGCTTAACAACGAATACGTTGTGTCGCCCTATTCCACCTTTTTGACGATGGGGCACGACCCGTATGCAGCGTTAAAAAACCTTGCCGAGCTTGAGAAGATTGGCATGGTGGGCAAATGGGGCTTTTATGAGGCGTGTGACTATACCCACCGCCGTACGGGCGCATACAAGCGGGGCATTGTGCGCAGCTATATGGCGCACCATGTGGGCATGAGCCTGCTTTCGGTAAACAATGCAGTGCACGACAACTGCATGCAGCGCCGCTTTATGTCCGACCGTGCCATGAAGGCGGCACAGGAGCTATTAGAGGAAAAGATTGCGGCGGGTAGCCTAATTTTTGAAGACGTGCCCGACCGCGCAGAAGCCCCCCGTCATGGGCGAGAGACCCCGACCGAGGAGGTGTATACCGAAGTGTCGCCCCAAAACACGCATGTCCAGATTCTTTCTAACGGCGAGCTTACCGCCGTGCTTAGCGATGTCGGCACACAGCATATCTCGTTTGGTAGCATCGACATCACCCGACGTACCACCGACCCGCTGCGTGCGCCCTGCGGCGTGTATTTTGTCGCCCAGATGCAAGACCAGACGGTATGCGCGACCACCGCGCCCTTTTATGATGCCAAAGCAAAGCATGTGGCAAAGCTGTTCGGTTCGGGTGTGGAGTATTACGGGATTAAAGAGCAGGTTGAGGCAGGGCTTCAGGTGTGCGTTCACAGCGACCTGCCCGTCTGCCAGTATATCGGTGTCGTAAAGAACAATTCCCCCAAAAAAGAGAAGGCACAGGTGCTTGTCTACTTTGAGCCGGCACTTGCCGCCTTTCGGGATGTGGAGGCGCACCCCGCGTTCACTCGCCTGTTTTTACAGGCGGTGTACGACCGAGCGTCGAGCAGTCTAATCTTCAGCAGGCGCACCCGCCCGGGCGAAAGCGATGTGAGCGTGGCGATTGGCTTTTTGGACGAAACGCCGTTTGAATACGAAACTGTCAAGCATAACCTGTTGTCGCTACCCTATGGAATTGCGTCGCTGGGTGGTGCGTTTGAGCGTCCGTTTCTTGGTGGGGAGGGGGTGCCCGACGCTGTGTGCGCCATCCGCGCCCATGCCGACATTGCACCTGGTGCCCAAAAGGAGTTTGCGTTTGTCGTAGCGGTGGATGATACGCCAGAGGGCGCAGTCTCCCGCGTGGTTGCGGCCAGACGCAGGGGCGTCATCGGCTCCGCCCGCGCGGCACGCTCGCCAGTTGCCACCACAAAGCTCGAGGACTGCATTGGGCAAAGCGTTCTGCCACAGCTGTTTTACCCGCGACGCGAAACACAAGAGAGCATTGCAGCGGCACTCAAAAACGAGCTTGGCGTCCACGGGCTTTGGGGGCTTAGCATCTCGGGCGATTTCCCCATCGTGCTCATAGAGGTACACGACCCCAATGACGTGGTGCGTTGCGAGGGCTATATTAAGCTGTTGCAAAAGCTCAGGGTGTGCAACGTGTTCTTTGACCTTGTGGTGTTGTACACTAACGCACAGCAGGAGGGCGACACAATTCGGCAGGCACTCGCCGACCTTGCACACGAGTGCATGGCAGAGGATCTTTTGGGTGCCAGGGTTGGCATCCACGCGGTGAACCTAGCGGTTTGCGACAGCAAGGTACGCACCCTGCTGTATGCCGCGGCAAGCCATGTGGTGGAGCAGTCGCTGGTGCGTCATCCGCAGCCTGCGAGCGCCTATCAGCCACTCGTTGTCACTCCGGCAGAGAAGGAGCGTTTAACCATCGTGGGGGAGGATCGCATTATCGGCGGTGCGTTTACGCGTGAACGGTTTTACGTTACGGGTACACCCCGTGCGCCGTGGTGCCATGTGCTGTCAAACCCCGCCTTTGGCACACTGCTGTCCGATAAGGCGCTGGGCTTTAGCTGGGCGGTCAACGCCAGAGAGAACAAGCTCACGCCGTGGTTTAACGACCTTGCGCTCGACAACGTAGGCGAGATGCTCGTGCTTGATACTGGCGGCATGCGCTTTGACCTTGTAAACGGCGCGCTCGCCTCGTTCTCACCCCGCGACGCGATGTATGAGGGTAGGGTAGCCTTCGGGAGGATAAAAACAACTGCCATGGTATCCATATCCCCGCACGGATGTGCAAAGTATCTCGACGTCACCCTGCAAAACACCACCAAGGAGGTGATTGATATCGAGCTGAGTTACTATACCGAGCCAGTACTGGGCGTCAACCGCAGCACAGCACGTCATCTCATTCCTACCCTGCACAGCGGCATGCTTACGCTGACAAACCCCTTTAACACGGCGGTGGGCGGCAGCATGGCGGTGGGCTGCGACAAGAAGGACGTATTCTACCACTGCGAGCGGGCGGCGTTTTTGTGCGGCAAGGCTACCCCCGAGCTGCCTTACCCAAACGACGATCCGTGCGCCGCGGCGATTCACCCGTACAAGCTTCCGCCGAGCGGGCGGTATTCGGTAAGGTTTATTCTGAGCTATGGCAAGGATAAGGATGCATGCGTAAAACAGGCAAGGAGCGCCACGCAGCGCAGGGAGCGCGAAAACAACATCTGGATAGACACCCCCGACCGGCTACTAAACCACCTAGTGAACACATGGTTGCCTCACCAGACCGAGCACGCACGTATTATGGGGCGCACAGGCTACTATCAGTGCGGCGGAGCATGGGGCTTTCGCGACCAGCTTCAGGATGTGTGCGCAAGCCTTCTGCTTGACCCCAAGCCCGCACGCCGGCATATCCTACGTGCGGCAAGGGCGCAGTTTAAAGAGGGGGATGTGCTGCACTGGTGGCACAGTCTGCCCCAGCGGGGCGGTGGCATGCGAGGTGTAAGAACCCGCTACAGCGACGACCTGCTGTGGCTGCCGTACACCGTCTGCGAGTACCTTGAAAAGACAAACGACACGTCGCTGCTCGATGTGCGCATTCCGTATCTCGGCGGCGCCGCGCTGTCGTCGGGGGAGCACGAGCGGTACTTTGGCCCGTCTGTATCGGACGAAACGGGTGACATCTATGACCACTGCTGCCGCGCCATCGACCACGCCATGCGCCTTGGCGAGCATGGCCTGCCCCTGATGGGCAGCGGTGACTGGAACGACGGCTACAATCTGGTGGGTGCCGACGGCAGGGGCGAAAGCGTGTGGCTTGCCCTGTTTCTTTCGGTGGTGCTCGACCGCTTTGCGCCGGTTTGTGCAGCGCGCGGGGATGAGGCGCGGGCGCAGCGCTTAAAGGATAACGCAGCGCTGTTGCGCGGCGCGGTGGATGAGCACTGCTTTGATGGCGGCTGGTACCTGCGCGCGTTTTACGACGACGGTACAAAGATGGGCAGCGCACAAAACGACGAGTGCCGCATCGATTCGCTGCCACAGAGCTTTGCGGTATTTGCGGGCATGCCAGATAAGGAGCGGGTAAACACCGCGCTCGAAAACGCCTGCACCCATCTGGTAGACGCAGAAAACGGAATCGTCCGCCTGTTTACGCCGTCCTTTAACAAGGGCATGCAAAACCCCGGGTATGTCAAGGCGTATCCGCCCGGTATCCGCGAAAACGGCGGACAGTACACCCATGCTGCCATCTGGCTTGCGCAGGCGCTGCTCAAGGCGGGCATGACCGAAAAGGGCTACGAGCTTCTCAGCCTGATTAACCCAGCAAATAAGTACAAGGAGCAACGTACCGCCGAGATGTATCAGCTTGAGCCATATTACCTTGCGGCGGATGTTTATACAAACCCCTGTGCCTATGGCAAGGGGGGGTGGAGCATCTACACGGGCGCAGCGGGCTGGTATTTCCGTACTGTGGTAGAGGATTTACTCGGTATTCGTTTACGAGGAAATACACTTGAGCTTGCGCCGCGTATCCCTGGGGCGTGGGACGGCTTTGCGATGCGCCTGACCTTTTTTGGTACCACCGTTCGCGTGCGTGTCTCTAGCGACCACGCCGACGCCCCGAGTGCGATAAGCATCCCTCTTGACGGCGGGGTGCATGACGTGAAACTAAGGCGTTAGCGCAACTGTAAAATCATTAAGCCATTGTTAAATTTATACGGCGGTATGGAACTGTTCGTGTTTGTGTGGTAAAATGATTAGTGAGTAAATGGAAAACCCGTTTACGTTAATATCCAATAACCAATCGCAACTTTTTTGTTACAGGAAATCGGCGCAAGGTGGCACGGTGTCGCCTTGCGCCCAACTAAGGATAAATGGTGCGGAGGACAGATATGTCAAGCAAGCTTAACCGAGAGAAGATCGCGCACAACGTGTATTATTCCAGCGTCACCGATGCGCGCTACAAAACAAACCGGATATCGGTAAACCTGATGATGCCGCTCGAGCGCAAGACGGCGGCAGCAAACGCGCTGCTTAGTGCCATGCTGCGCAAATGCAGCAGCGAGTATAAAACCTTTACCGAGATTAACGCAAGGCTGTGTGACCTGTATGGCGCATATCTAGATAGCGACGTACTCAAGATTGGCGACAATCAGGGTGTTAGCCTGTTTGTCACTGCCATCGACGACCGCTATGCACTAGACAAGGAGCCCGTCACCGAGCAGGCGGCGCGCCTGCTGTGCTCGTTGCTGTTTTCACCCGCCATCCAGGACGGTGCGTTTCCTGACGAGGTACTCAAGGTGGAGCAGCAGGTGCTCATTGACCAGATTGAGTCGGAGATCAACGAAAAGCGTAGCTACGCCATCATGCAGTGCTCCAAGCACATGTGTGCCGACGAGCGGTTTGCCGTGCCGCGCTACGGCTATAAAGAGGACGTGCCCGCCATCACAGGGAAGGTGCTTGCCGACGCGTACCGGAATATGATGGCAAACGCATCGGTGGAGATATTCTTTTCCGGTTGCGGCGACCCCGCCGCGGCAAAACGGATTTTTAAAGAGGCTTTTGCGCATATTGAGCGCAGCAGCAACTTTGCCATGACCACCGATGTCCGCCACGAGGTGGAAGCGGTCAAGGAGATTACAGAGCACATGGATATTGCGCAATCAAAGCTTGTGCTCGGTTTTCGGGCTGGTACAAGCGTTGCCGACGAGCACAAAAGCCTTGTGGCGTTTTTGGCTTCTGCCGTTTACGGCGCAACGCCTACCTCGAAGCTGTTTCGCAACGTACGCGAAAAGCTCAGCCTGTGCTACTACTGTGCGGCGCGCTACGACCGCTACAAAGGCATTGTGATGGTGGATTGCGGCATAGAGGCCGCCAACATGCAGCAGGCGCGCGACGAGATACTGCATCAGCTAGACGAGATGAAGAACGTGAAGATAACCGAAGAGGAGCTAAGCAACGCCGTGCTCGCGATTAAAAACGGCTATAAGGCGGTGTTCGATTCTACCAAATCGGTCGAGACCTACTACCTAGGGCAGATTTTTGCCGGCACCGCCCGCGACCCAGAAGACGTCATCGCCCAGATGGAGCGTGTTACGGTACAGGATCTCGCACAGGCGGCCAAACACGTTCAGCTTGACACGGTGTACTTCTTAACCGGCGAGCAAAAGGCATAGAAAGGCACCCGCTTTGCACAGGTCTGCGGTTTATGCAAAATCGGAAAGGCACGGTTATAATATGAAAGAGTTACAGACGATAAAAAACGAGCTGCTCGGCGAGCAGTATTACCGATATGAGCATCCTAGCGGGCTCACCCTCCTGCTCTGTCCAATGCAGGGGTATAGCTCGGCGTATGCGCTGTTTGCAACAAAATACGGCTCGCTCGACACCTGTTTTAGGACGACACAAGAGCAGGAATATGCCGAGGTGCCCGAGGGCATTGCCCACTTTTTAGAGCATAAGATGTTTGAAGACGAGGATGGCGACGCGTTTGAGAAGTACGCCAAAACGGGCGCAAGCGCAAATGCCTTTACCTCCTTTGACCGCACCGCGTACGAGTTTTTGTCTACTGGCGAGGTGTACGAGGCGCTGGAGGTTCTGCTTACGATGGTAACCACCCCGTACTTTACCGAGCAATCGGTGCAAAAGGAGCAGGGCATCATCGGGCAGGAGATAGAGATGTACAACGACAACGCTGGCTGGCGGGTGTTCTTTAACCTGCTTCGCGCGATGTATGTCAAAAGCCCCATCCGCATCGACATTGCCGGTACGCAGCAGACCATCGCGCAGATCGACAAAGACCTGCTGTACCGCTGCTACCACACCTTTTATAACCTGCGCAATATGGTACTTGCCGTTTCGGGCAATTTCGAGATAGAAAAGGTGCTCGCGGTGTGCGACCGTGTGTTAAAGCAAGCCCCCGATGTGGGCATCGACCGCCTGTTTCCGGACGAGCCGGAGGAGGTGGGGCAGCAGTACATCGAACAGGAGTTTGAGGTGTCTATCCCGCTATTCCAGTTCGGTTACAAGGTTGCGCCCTATACGCAGGACGAGCAGCTGCGCCGCAGTGTGGCAAACGACATCCTGCTTGAGGCGGTTACGGGTGAATCATCCCCGCTGTACGCTAGGCTGTATGAGCAGGGGCTCATTAACGACAGCTTTGCCTACGAAAGCATGATTGAGCGCGAGTGCGTGGCAAACGTGTTCTCGGGCGAGTCAAAAGACCCCAAGCGCGTCACCGCCGAGATTGAAAAGGCGTTTGACGAGGTCTTAAAGAACGGCATTGATGCGCAGGCGTTTGAACGTGCAAAAAAATACTACTACGGACGTCTCGTGTTTGCGTACAACAACGTGGAGTCGGTTGCGTCGGCACTCGTCACCTCGTTTTTATACGGACGCAGCGCGTACGATATTGTCGACACCCTTGCCGCCATCGACCGCGAGGTGGTTGACGACACCGCACGCCGCAACTTTAGCAAAAAGCACACCTCGCTTTCGGTCGTAAAGCCCAAGGCGACGGCACAAAGCTAATTAACTTATAATGTCTACGAAAAAATCTTCGCAAAAGCCATAAATGAAAGCTTTCACTTGATTTTATTCGGACATTATTACTGTGAATTAGCTAGAAAAAAACTCCCCTGTCGGGGGGGTACATAGGCAAAATCGTCTCTTTGCCGCTCGGCGGCTTTGGATATACATCCCAATACTTAACGAATGGAGACAAAGGCTATGACTGAAGTACTTAACTTTCCCGGTTTGGGGCTTTCGTTTACCCTAAACCGAGTGGCATTTCAAGTTGGCCCGTTTACGGTATACTGGTATGGCATTTTGATTGCGATAGGTGTGGCACTTGCGCTGACCTACGCACTGACCCGCGCAAGAAAATCCGGCGTACACCCCGACCGCTTTATCGATGTGATTATGGGCGGTTTTGTGGGCGGTATCATCGGCGCGCGCCTGTACTACGTTGCGTTTGAGTGGAGCTACTACAAGGATAACCTCGGCGAGATCTTTAAGGTCTGGAACGGGGGTCTTGGCATCTACGGCGGGCTAATCGGCGCGCTGCTGGCAGCCTACCTGATCTGCAAATTGCGCAAGGTGAAGGTTTTGCCGGTGTTTGACCTTGCCGCCATGGGCTTTTTAATTGGTCAGAGCATCGGTCGCTGGGGCAACTTCGTCAACGTCGAGGCGTTTGGCGGCAACACCAACCTCCCGTGGGGTATGACCAGCGAGCGGATTATGTACTACCTAATCGCGAATGTGGATAAGCTGCAGGCGCAGGGCATGAACATCGTCGTGAACGACCCCGTACACCCCACCTTTTTGTATGAATCGCTGTGGTGCGCGCTGGGCTTTGTTCTGTTGCATCTCTTCTTTAAGCGCCGCCGCTATGACGGCGAGATCTTCCTGCTTTACACCGCATGGTACGGCTTTGGGCGTTTCTTTATCGAAGGAATGCGCACGGACAGCCTAGTTATCGGTGCGGTACGTGTTTCGCAGGTACTTGCCGCAGTGCTGATGTTTGCGGCGATTATAATTGAGATTGTGTTACGCTACCGCATTGCCTCCGAGCACGACCCCGAATACTTAAAGCCCTACGGTCAGACCGCAGAGAGCGCAGCGATGCTCGACGAGATTGACCAGCAG
The DNA here is from genome assembly GCA_023443315.1 of Bacillota bacterium. GTDB lineage: Bacteria > Bacillota > Clostridia > Oscillospirales > Ruminococcaceae > Acetanaerobacterium. The sequence goes on from JAEZVA010000071.1 coordinate 16,609, forward strand.
CTACTAAACAAGGGCAAAAAGACTTCGGACGAGCAGGCAAAAACCGAAGGCGACGAAACTGCCGAAACGGATGAAAACACACAGCCCGACGAGGGTGAGGGCGAAGCGCCTGAGCTCGCAGACGAGCAGTCGGAAGAGCCTCAAATAGCGGATACCTTGGAGCAGCCAGAAGAAACCGAAGAAAAGTAATCCGATAGATAAAATGCAGACCGTGTGCGCCTTTGCATACGGCCTGCATTCGATTTTGTACACAGGTGAGGAGAAGATGGGTATGGAAAAACTGATTGATGGCAAGGCAATTAGCATGCTGGTAAAGGCGGAGGTTGCCGCCGAGGTGAAAGAGCTGGGGGAACAGGGCGTAGCCGTAGGGCTTGCGGTTGTTATTGTGGGCAACAACAGCGCTTCGCGTGTCTATGTCAACAACAAAAAGAAGGCGTGTGCCGAGGCCGGCATCCTCTCGCTTGAGTACGCGCTGGAGGAACAGACCACGCAGGACGAGCTGCTTAGGTTGATAGCCGAGCTCAACACGCGAGCGGATATCAACGGTATCCTAGTTCAGCTCCCTCTGCCCGCGCATATCGATGAGAAAACGGTCATTGACGCAATCTCCCCGCTGAAGGACGTGGACGCATTCCACCCCGTGAATGTGGGCAAGATTATGATAGGCGACTATGACTTTTTGCCCTGCACTCCTGCGGGCATTATTGAGCTTCTTGATAAGTCTGGCGTCGACCTTTCGGGTAAGGAGTGTGTCGTTATCGGGCGCAGCAACATCGTCGGCAAGCCAATGTCTATGCTGCTGCTGCACCGCAACGCGACGGTGACCGTCTGCCATTCAAAAACCCGTGACCTTGCGGCGGTAACATGCCGCGCGGATGTGCTGGTGGTTGCCATCGGTAGGGCAAGGTTTGTCACCGCCGACATGGTGAAGCCCGGCGCGGTGGTTATCGACGTAGGCATGAACCGCGACGAAAACGGCAAGCTGTGCGGCGATGTAGACTTTGATTCGGTCTGTGAGACGGCGGGCATGATTACCCCCGTGCCCGGTGGCGTTGGTCCCATGACCATCGCGACACTGCTCAAAAATACCGTGTCAGCGGCTAGGCTGCAAAACGCTTAACCAACAGCGAAAATGCGCCAATGAGCGGTTGACTAATTTGACAAACTGTGATAATATGTTTAATGCCGCATGCTGCGGGCTTTTAAGCGGGGTTACCCCGCCTGACGGCAGCGAGTTTAATAAAAAAGGCAGGTGCCTCCATTAATGTACGCAATTATTGAGACCGGCGGAAAACAGTACAAGGTTGCTCAGGGCGATGTGCTTTACATCGAGAAGCTGACTGTTTCGGCTGACGAAACAGTGACCTTTGATAAGGTTATAGCAGTATCTGACGACAACGGCGCTAAGTTTGGCAACCCCACCGTAGCAGGTGCTACCGTAACCGCAAAGGTTCTTAAAAACGGCAAAGCAAAGAAGATTACGGTGTTTACCTACAAGGCGAAAAAGGGCGAGAAGCGCAAGATGGGTCACAGACAGCCCTACACCAAGGTGCAGATTGAGACAATCACCGCGTAAGCTTGTTTGGCACGACGCATTTCCCCAAAAGGCTTAAGGTGGTAATTTGATATGATTACTGCAAGGTTTAAAAAAGACAGCGGCGGCTACCGCTTGTTTACGGTATCGGGGCACGCGGGCTGTGAGCAGTATGGCTTTGATGTTGCATGTGCCGCGGTTTCTTCGGCGGTACAGCTTACGGCAAACGGCATTACCGAGATTGCCGGCGTGAAGGCACAGGTTCAGGTAGACGGTGACACTATCGGGGTAACACTCCCTGAGGGTGAGCCGGACGAAAGCGTTAATGTGCTTATCGGCGCGCTTCATCTTCATCTAAACCTGCTAAGCGAGGAATACAAAAACGCGATAATCGTGATCACCGAGTAAATAATAAATAGGTTCGGTTTTGTGCGTTTCAATCAAAAGGTTGAACTTACGGCAATAAAGCCGCACAATTACCCGATCTTCCATAGGAAAGGAATGGTCAACGTTATGATTAAAATCAGTATGCAGTTTTTTGCGCATAAAAAGGGAATGGGTTCGACCAAGAACGGCCGTGACTCCGAGTCTAAGCGTCTTGGCGTAAAGCGTGCAGACGGTCAATTTGTACTTGCGGGCAACATCCTTGTTCGCCAGCGCGGTACCCATATCCATCCCGGCGAGAACGTGGGCATCGGCTCTGACGACACCCTGTTCGCGAAAGCCAACGGCAAAGTGAAGTTTGAGCGTATGGGCAAAGACCGCAAGAAGGTTAGCGTATACGCAGTCGAGCAATAATCTGCAGCGCTATGGTTTTTGTGCGTCTCGGCTTTTGTCGGGATGCCTGTGTTTGATCTGCAAAAATCCCGAGCCGCATCGCTCGGGATTTTTTGACTGTTTCGCCCGATTGGTCTTTTTTGTATCACGGGAGGGGCATACTTTAAGTATATCGCTAGTTAACTTATAATGTCTGTGAAAAAATCTTCGTAAAAGCCGTCAATGCAAGCTTTTGCTCGGTTTTATTCAGATATTCTTAAAGCTTAGTAAGCGATACAAGAACAGGGGGCTTGCTGCAATGTTTATCGATAAAGCAAGAATTAGCGTGCGTGCAGGGGACGGCGGGAACGGGGCCGTGTCCTTCCACCGCGAAAAATACGTTGCGGCGGGAGGACCCGACGGCGGCGACGGAGGCAAGGGCGGTAGTATCGTGTTTGCCGCCGACAACAACCTTAACACGTTGATTGATTTTAAATATAAAAAGAACTACGTTGCGCAGAGCGGTGCGCCGGGCTCAACAAAGCGCTGTACCGGGAAAAGCGGCGAAGACCTTGTGCTGCGCCTGCCCAAGGGCACTCTAGTAAAGGATGCCTCTACTGGACGCGTTATCGCAGATATATCCGGCGACGAGCCGGTTGTCATCGCGCGCGGCGGCAGGGGTGGCTGGGGCAACTCGCATTTTGCGACACCAACCCGCCAGATACCGCGTTTTGCAAAGGCAGGTACACCGGGCGAGGCACTTGACCTTATGCTTGAGCTCAAGCTGCTTGCCGACGTGGGGCTTGTCGGCTTTCCCAATGTGGGAAAATCCACGCTGATCTCGATTGTGAGCAACGCAAAGCCCGAGATTGCGAACTACCACTTTACCACACTGGTTCCGGTGCTCGGCGTTGTGCGCATTTCGGAGGGCAACTCCTTTGTTATGGCGGACATCCCCGGGTTAATCGAAGGCGCGTCCGAGGGCGTGGGTCTTGGGCATGACTTTTTGCGCCATGTCGACCGTTGCCGACTAATTGTTCATATCGTGGATGTATCGGGCTTTGAGGGGCGCGACCCCAAAGAGGATTATGAAAAGATCAACTACGAGCTTGCAAACTTCGACGCCGAGCTTGCCAAGCGTCCGCAGATAGTTGTTGCGAACAAATGCGACCTTGCTACGGAGGAACAGATTTCCTCTTTCCGCGACTACATCGCGCAAAAGGGCTACCCTATGTTTGCCATTTCGGCGGCGATGAACACGGGCATTGATGAGCTTAAATACGAGATTGCAGCGCAGCTAAAAGAGCTGCCCCCCATAAAGACCTACGAGGCGGAGCTAGCGCCCGACATCCCATCCGAGCTTGAGTACGCGTTTGACGTTAACGTCAAAGACGGCGTATACCACGTTGAGAATGCACCGTGGATTGTTCGCATCCTAAACAGCTGCAACATGGATGACTACGAGTCGCTTCAGTACCTGCAGCGCATGCTGGTGGAAAAGGGCATCATCGGGCGCCTGGTTGAGATGGGCGTGAACGAAGGCGACACCGTGAACATCTACGGCTTTGAATTTGACTATGTAGATTAAGTGGAACCAGCCCGCTGTTTAAGAAACGGAGGAATGCAACACGCGACTTGAACTTGAAGAGAACGCAAACCCCAAACTGAAAAGCCCGCTGGCGCTTGCCTTTTTGGGCGATGCCGTGTTTGAGCTGATGGTGCGCGAGTACCTTTCCCGTCAAGGGAATATGCCTGCCCATACCCTGCATGTCAAGGCGGTGACGATGGTTCGCTGCTCTGCGCAGGCAAAGGCGGCGGGGCTGATTGCACCACTTTTGACCGAGGAAGAGACCGCAATCTACAAGCGCGGGCGCAATGCCAACAGCACCACCGTGCCAAAGAACGCAACCCCTGCGGACTACCGCGCTGCAACGGGGCTGGAGGCACTGTTTGGTTATCTCCACCTCAAGGGCGAGCACGAGCGCATTCAAACCTTGTTTGAAATGATCTGCGCGCAGCTTTTTGAGCCAGAGCAGGCATAACAATACTCCCTCTGCGCAATCAGGGGGAGTTTTCGCGTTAACCAATTTTAGTAAAGGGATAGACAAAATCTGCAAAATACTATATAATGGAATTAAAACAGACACAACCCGGCAAATATCGCTATATATTGATGCGCTAATTACAACCGGATGTAGAATCGATGAGAGAGGAACACCATGGAGTTTGGATTATCCACCGCTTGCCTGTACCCGCAGGTCACTGAAACAACACTGGCGTATTACTGCAAGAGACAGCTTAAGGCTTGCGAGGTGTTCATTAACACCTACTCGGAGCTTGCGCCCGGGTATATCGATACCCTCCGCAGGATGTGCAACGACGCAGGTGTGCAGGTGGTATCCATTCATCCGTTTACCAGCGGCTTTGAGCCGTTTATGATGTTTACCGATTACGAGCGTCGTTTCGAGGACTTTCTAGAGCTGCACAGGCTGTATTTTGAGGCCTGCGCAAGCCTTGGCGCAACGGTGTTTGTTCTGCACGGCGACCGAAGTGAAAGCCAGTGCCCCGACGAGCGATACTTTGAGCGCTATCGTCGCCTGTATGAACTGGGCAAACGCTACGGGGTAAGGGTTGCGCAAGAAAACGTGGTGCGCTGCCGCTCGCACTCAGCCGAGTTTATTCAAACCATGCGCCGTGCACTGGGGGATGAAGTAAGCTTTGTGCTCGATATCAAACAGGCGGTGCGTGCGCAGCAGGATGTGTATGCGATGGTAAAAGCGATGGGTGAACGCCTTGTTCATCTGCATCTGAGCGATCACAGCGAGCGTGGAGACTGTCTGCCGGTAGGTATGGGCACGCTGAATATCAGCAAGCTGTTTTCGGCCTTGGACAAGGTCGGTTTTGACGGCAGTGTAATCCTTGAGCTGTATCGAGAGAACTTTAACGAGGCAGACGAGCTATTTGCTTCACTATCCGCCCTGAAAGCGATTGTGCAATCAGCCAAAGGAAACGGGATAATCCGACAAGGATAAACCCGCAAATTAACATAACAACAAAGATTCGCGCATTTGCGTTGTAATTGGGCATCTAATATGTCGAACAATAACGTATCATGTGCTATGAATTTTCTTCCAATAACTCCGTATTTTTTGTACAATTATGTTGTTTCGCGAAACAAGGAGTGCAAATTTGGAAGGAGAATAAAAAGTGCAAGGAACAGTATATCTGGACAAGCTAGACACAGAACTGGTGGAGGACATGCGCCTGATCTATGAGATTGTTGAAACACGAATTGACCCAGCTGTTGCCGAGCTGGGAGACGGGACACTCACTACATACGGCGTATCGGTTACAAAGCTTTACGAACAGCAGACGGAGAATGCGACGGTTATAGACATCTCTACTGACCTTCGGGTGGTGCAACGCCTGATTGCAGCGCTTCGCCGTGGCACGGTTACCCCAGTGGCGGTGCCGGACGTCATAGACGACTTCATGGCACTGTTGTTTTGGGAGTAGCGTATTCGGTTTTGCTTTATGCTCCAGGGCAATTGCATTTTATTGTTGTATTGCCATTTCGCTCATGATATGATAGATAAAACGGCTCGCGGTTGTGTTTTTGTTAATGACCGTTCTTTAACTATTTTGCGATTACAAGGCGTATAAAAATTAAGTCAAATGCTTTGATGTATGGGTTTTGACGCATATTTTTATCTGCGCTTTTATCGGAGGATAGCATAAACACGCAGGCCAAGACCGATGGCATTAAAACCTCGGCATCGGCGAAACAATATGGAGGGTAGACAACATGAGGTGTCCTTTTTGCCTGTACGAAGAAAGTAAGGTAATCGATTCTCGCCCCACCGATGAAGGAAAGAGCATCCGCCGAAGACGAGAATGCTTAAAGTGTGGCAAGCGGTTTACCACCTATGAGATTGTGGAAACTCTTCCGCTCATTGTAATAAAGCGAGACAAGTCGCGTGAGCCGTTTGATCGTGACAAACTGATCAACAGCTTTTTGCGCGCATGCGAAAAGCGCACCGTTTCAATCGACATGATCGAGACCGCGGTTAATGACATCGAGTCCGCATTGCAGAACTCCTTGGATAGAGAGGTTACCACCGAGCGTATCGGCGAGCTTGCGATGGAAAAGCTTCGCACCGTGGACGAAGTGGCGTATGTGCGGTTTGCCTCTGTATATCGACAGTTTGGCGACCTCACAACCTTTATGAACGAGCTCAAGGCGATGATGGAACGAGAAAAGTAAAAAGAAATAGTAAAAGGCTTCCGTTTATTACGGGAGCCTTTTTTCGTTGTGCTATAAGACATTACGCTGCGTCTAAAAAACGCTTCGCAGTTTGGGTTGCTCGCTATCCCATAGGGAGCTTATCCTCTCGCGGATTCGTGACAGCTCCGCAAGGATTTCGGCGTCCTCCTCATACATAATATACGGGGAAAGCTTCGCGATTGATTCGCTCATCTCGTCGAGCTGATGCCTGCGAAAAAACAACGCCAAGGTGCTATGCGTGTTGCCCCAGTAGTTAACCAGCTCCCGGCTTTTATTGTACGCGGTGTTGTAATCACCGCTCGTATACGCGGCGTTAATCTCATCTGTCAGCATAAACATCGTATCGCGTGTATCGGTAAGAAACCAAAGCGAATGCCCCGCCATGACGCAGACACCGACAAGGAGAGCTAAGGCGATAATCAATCGTTTCATGCCGATCCCCTTTGTTTTTGCACAATATAAACGGACTGCGCGGAGTCAAGCGTCATAATAAAGATATCCGAAACACTGAGCTTTTTGCCTGCCAAGACCTGCTCAATCCATGTCTGATTCACTCCGCAAAGTTCCATACCGCCCTCCAGAAAATTGCCGTCGCTAATAACCAAAACTGGGGGTGACGAATTATCAACGGTTAAACCCAGCTGCTGGGGGGTAACAGCCTCCAGCTCAGTTTTCTTGAATACCGAAACGACCCCGCTGGTTTCTACTATGGCAAGCTGAACATCCTGCAACGCGAAGATGCTTTTTGCGCGAAGCTCCTCCATCAGGTCGTCCACCGAAAACCGAAGTTCTCGCAGTGCTTTTTGGTCTATCACGCCGTTTTGTATAACGATCTTTGCGTTGCCGGATATAAATTTGCGAAATCGAATGCTTTTTAAAGAGATAACCGAGATGAGAATTTCAAACGAAACAAGGGTTAAAATTGGCACAGCACCGGCCATGAGCGGAATGCCCGTATCTTCAATGGGCAAAGAGGCAATATTAGAGATAAGGATGGTAATAACAAGCTCGCTTGGCTGCAACTCGCCAAGCTGACGCTTGCCCATCAGCCGCAGTGAGAAGATGATGAGTATGTAGAGCAATATGGTTCTAAAAAATACGACAAACATCTTAACCCTCCATCCGATAATGGGCGAGCATGAAAAATTCCTTCTAAAATATACCCGCAATAAAAACAGTATCTGCTTTTTTGTCGCTTTTATTCGGCGATTCACTCCTGCCGCATAGCTCTAAGCAATCAAGCGGGTTTGCAATTGCCCTTGCGCGGCGGTAGGAATGCTGTGCGCTGCTCACAATTGTGACTGAGCAAATATGGTTGCCTACATTTTATTGCGACTGGCTGCGGCACATCACTGTAAAAACAGTTTAAGCAACTAAGTGGTGAAAGAAGGAGTAGTTGCTATCCATTGATTGCACAAAGGTGAATTGACATTATGGTAAGAATCAACAAAAACTAGCGTCGTGTGTTGTATATGTTCTGATAAAAACACTGTTAAATTATTAACAATATTCTATTGACATTGATATATTTTTAACATAATATAATAACAGGAGATCCTTTTTATCACACCACTGTAAGCACGACAACCGATTATTCTTTAAGGGAGGATTTATTATGGCTGCCGTACAAAAAGAAAAACCCGAAACCGTAAAGATCGACGAAATGATTAACCATCTTGTAGAAAACGCACAGGAAGCACTCGCATCCTATATGAGTATGACGCAGGAACAGGTAGATAAGGCCGTTCATGAGATGGCGCTTGCGGGCATGGAAGAACATATGCACCTTGCAAAGCTTGCCGTAGAAGAGACCGGCAGAGGCGTATATGAAGATAAGATTATCAAAAACATCTTTGCCACCGAATATATCTGGCATTCAATAAAATATCAAAAAACAGTTGGTGTTGTGGACGACAACGATATGGAAGGATACGTCGAAGTTGCCGAGCCCGTGGGCGTTGTGGCAGGCGTTACGCCGGTGACAAACCCAACCTCCACCACACTGTTTAAGGCGCTAATCTGCGCAAAAACGAGGAATCCGATTATCTTCGCCTTCCACCCCTCGGCACAGAAATGCTCGGCAGAGGCGGCACGCGTGGTGCGGGACGCCGCAGTAAAGGCCGGCGCCCCTGAGCACTGCATCCAGTGGGTTGAGGTTCCGTCCATTGAGGCAACTGCACAGCTAATGAACCACCCCGGGGTATCGCTTATCCTTGCTACGGGCGGCTCGGGCATGGTTCGCTCGGCATACAGCGCAGGTAAGCCCGCACTGGGCGTAGGCCCCGGCAACGTGCCGTGTTACATCGACAAAACAGCGGATGTCGAGCGCGCCTGCACCGACCTGATGCTGTCCAAGACCTTTGACAACGGCATGATCTGCGCTTCGGAGCAGGCGGTCATCGTCGATAAGGAGATTAAGCAGCGGTTTGAAGACTACATGAAGAAAAACGCCTGCTATTTCTTAAATGAAGAAGAGACCAAAAAGGTCAGCGATTACGTCATAAACCCGCAAAAACAATCCTTGAACCCCGACGTAGTGGGCAAAACAGCTGCATGGATTGCAAAGCAGGCGGGTGTATCGGTGCCCGATAATACAAAGATTTTGCTCGCCCTGTTGCCCGATGTCGGTCCCGAGTATCCGCTCTCGCGCGAAAAGCTCTCGCCCGTACTTGCCTACTTTGTTGTGAAAAACAAGGAGGAAGGGTTTGATAAGGCGCTCAAGATGCTCAAGCTCGGCGGGCTTGGTCACTCGGCGGTCATCCATTCCGGTGATGAAGCGGTCGTGCGCGAGTACGGCGAGGTGATGAAGGTCGGGCGTGTTATCGCAAACTCCCCGTCCTCGCAGGGCGCCATCGGCGATATCTACAACACCAACACCCCGTCCCTTACGCTGGGATGCGGATCGTTTGGCAGAAACTCGACGACATCCAACGTATCCTCCGTCAATCTTATCAACAAAAAGCGTCTGGCAAAGAGGAGGGTGAACATGCAGTGGTTCAAGGTTCCGCCCAAGATCTACTTTGAAAACGATTCCATCCAGTACCTTGAGAAGATGCCCGACATCAGTCGCGCGTTCATCGTGACCGACCCGACCATGGTAAAGCTCGGGTATGTGGATAAGGTTTTGTACTACCTTAGAAAGCGTCAGGAGTACTGCCACAGCGAAATCTACTCGGACGTTGAGCCAGATCCGTCGGTAGAGACGATTATGAACGGCGTAGAGTCGATGAAGAACTTCCACCCCGATGTCATCATCGCGCTGGGCGGCGGCTCTGCCATCGATGCCGCAAAGGGCATGTGGCTGTTCTACGAGCACCCGGAGACATCGTTTGACGGTCTGCGCATGAAGTTCTTAGACATCCGCAAGAGAACCTTCTCCTACCCGCGTTTGGGAGCAAAGACACAGTTTGTTGCCGTGCCCACCACTTCGGGAACGGGCAGCGAGGTGACGGCGTTCTCGGTTATTACCGATAAGCAAAACGGCAACGTCAAATACCCGCTTGCCGACTACGAGCTGACGCCCGACGTGGCAATAATAGACCCGCAGTTTGTTATGACCGTACCAAAGGTCATCACTGCAGATACCGGCATGGACGTACTCACCCACGCCATTGAGGCGTATGTTTCGGTGCTTGCATCCGACTACACCGACGGTCTTGCCATGAAGGCGATTGAGCTGGTATTTAAATACCTGCCGCGTTCCTACGCAAACGGAGCGAGCGACCCCGAGGCAAAAGAGAAGATGCACAACGCGTCCTGCATCGCGGGCATGGCGTTCACCAACGCATTCCTTGGTCTGAACCACTCGATGGCGCACAAGTTGGGCGGCGAATACCACATCGCGCACGGTCGCGCAAACGCAATTTTGCTGCCCCATATCATTGAGTACAACGCGCAGCTGCCCACGAAGTTTGCCACCTTCCCCAAATACGGCAAGTTTGTGGCAAACGAAAAGTACGCGGAGATTGCAAGATACCTCGGGCTGCCATCGGCAACCACCGAGGAAGGCGTCGCCAGCCTTGTTAAGGCGGTGCGCGACCTTGCCGCAAGCCTCGGCATACCCAAGAGCTTAAAGGAAGCCGGCATCGAAGAGAAAACCTTCTTTGCAAACCTTGCCCTCCTAGCTGACCGCGCGTTTGAGGATCAGTGCACCACAGCAAACCCCAGATACCCGCTCATCAGCGAGATTGAGGCGATCTACACCAAGGCATACTACGGCAAGTAACAGGACTTCTTCTTCAATAAAAATACAAAACGGCGGGAACCGAGCATTTGCTTCGGTTCCCGCCGTTTTAGGTCATTCGTAGTAGATGCATACTAAGCAAAGGCAGCATTGGATTCCGTGGCAAAAACAGAAAGCACAACCCACGGAGTATCATCCATCCCTCCTTTGTGGAAAACACAGATAACCCGTAGGACATATTTTACATATGCGACATAAGATAGCTGGTTGCAAAAATGGCAGGGAAAGGCTATAATTAAATTCGTACGAAATTGACGTTACCTGCGGTGAATGTAGGTTAAAATGTATGTGTTTTAACTACAGAATAACGGCAGTCGGAGCATAACCCCCTACTGCGAAAAATCCGCTCCGCTATGTTTTATGGCGTTTTGTGCCTTTTTGGCGCTTGGTGCCGCAAAGGAATGGTCACAAACATGAGCATGAAAAAACGCTTGGCATATGCGCTTGCTGCGGCGGGTTTTTGCATCTCCCTTTGTGCGTGTGCGCTACAGGGAGACGGCTACTTACATACCGTGGCGGGGGATGAGCCATCCCCGCCTGCAAAGCAACCCATGGAGCTTTGTGTCTTTACCCTGTTTGAGGAGAAGGAATACAAGGCTTTGGTTGACGAGTTTGCCGCGCAAAACACCGGCATTGCCGTTCAAGACCGTTCCCAAGGCTACAGCGACGCCGCAGCCAGCACACTCACACAGCTGTTAGAAAGCGACAATCCACCCGACGTGGTGTTCTACCATACCGGCGAGGGCGCCCAAGCGTTTATTGAGCAAGGTCTTTTTGTTCCGCTAGATGAAATCAGGCAGACATACCCCGATTATGCCGAGGGCATTCTGCCCGTAGCAATAAGCAGTGCCGCAGGGGAAAACGCCGCATACGCGGTGCCCGTCCGCGGCTTTTACGAAGGGCTGTATGTTCACACAAGGCTCTTTGAGCAGTACGACCTGCCACTGCCCACCTCGTTTGAGTCATTGCAAAAGGCGGTGGGGGTATTTGCAGCGGCGGATATACTGCCCATTGCCGCTTCACTGTCTCAAACACCGCACTATCTACTTGATCACCTGATGCTTGCACAGGGCGGTGTTGCCGACTTTGCGGCAGTCCCCGCGTCGGCACAGGCGGTTCCCGAAAGCTGGATTACCGCGCAGGAGCGCCTAAAAACGCTGTATGAAACGGGCGCATTCGGCAAATCGGCGAACACAATGACTGATGCAGAGGCAACCGCGCAGTTTTTAAGCGGGCAAGCGGCCATGCGGGTGGACGGTTCTTGGCTTACCGCGCGCATGGAGGATGAGGGTATCGCCTCCGATGTAGTGGTTTTGCCGTTTCCTGGTGTGCCTGACGGTGAGCTGATTGGTGGGTTTTCTTCGGGCTTTTACATCACCCGCAGCGCGTGGGAGGATACCGAAAAACGCGGTGCGGCTGTCAAGTTTGTGAACGCGATGACCGACCCAGCTGCGGTGGCTAGGCTTTGTGTCGCTCAGCACCTACCTGCTGCGAGGACTTCTCCGCCACAAGGTGGTACTACCCTTTCCGAGAGCGCGGACAAGCTAGTCAGCAGCATTCGCACCGTAACCTTACCTGCCGATGCACGCCTGCCGCAGGAGATTTGGCGGGCAGTAACAGAAAAGACCCTTGCCGCCGCGTCAGGCAAAGCCGATGTGCGCGAGATATACGCCGCGGCGTTTTCGTGAAGCATTCTCCGTAAGGATTTAAATAAATAAGCGTAAGAACCATTTGGTTGTTGATAGCAGTGGTGTATAAAGCACCCATAACAAAATTGGAGGAATAAACATGGCACAAAAACAACATATGCGCAGTTTACTGCACGCAAGCTTTGAACCCGACAACAGTGACAGCTTTGCATTTATCATTTCACTTGATGCGGAGGAACTCAGAAAGACGAAGTGTGATATACATATCAGTTTTTCCGATACCCAAACAAAAGCCCCCCTGACCAACGACGAAGGGGAAATCGGTTTGGTTATCCCCCTAAAGCGTGAGGTGTTTTCTGGCAGGGGGATGCGCGTCAACGTGCCCTACACCATCTTCCCGCGCCTTTTGCCGGGGGATCGCGTTACCGCGACGGTTTCGCTTTTCCTTCGTGACGAGCAATCGGAGGTTGACAGCAAGAACTATGATTTGATGGTCAACCTCGGCAAGAAATTTACCCTGTATACACTCGAAAAGCACATTAAGAACGTGAAATCCACCGGAACTGAAGAGGAGAAGCTTTCGTTTGCGCAGCAGCTCCTCACCACAGAAGATATAGACAAAGATGCCTTGGCGGCGCTTGTGGAGCTGATGACCGAGCTTGCGCAAGCACATAACGTGGTTGCCCAATACGAGCTGTATAACATCTATAAAAGCGATAAGACCGGGATGTTCGATGCCATTGCGGCGGTAAGCTGGCTTAAGACTGCGGCGCAGAACGAATATCCGCCCGCAGTAAAGGAGCTCGCCGACACGAAAAATATCGAGCAGCTCGAGCGCACTGGCTTAAAGAAATCCCTTGAGGTATACCAAGCGGCGGCGGAAGAAGGCAACGCCGATGCGCAGTTTACCATGTATGAGTATCTGTCGCGTCAGGGAGAGTATTTTGATGAGCAGCAGGCGGCGGACTGGCTCAAACGCGCAGCAGCGAGCGGTCACGATGAGGCGATAAAAAAGCTGTATGAGCATTACCGTGATGCGTTTGTGTCGGAGTCTACCGTCAAGAAATACCTTGCCGTCCTTGAGGAGGCTGCAAAGCATGGCAGCTCGCAGGCACAGCTTGCGCTGTTTGAGGCGTATTTTTCTGGCAGCTGCATGGGGCGTGAGGTGCGTGTAGATAAGAAATATGCATCCGACTGTCTGCTCAGCGCGGCAAACAGCGGGTGTGCGCAGGCATGCTATCGCATCTGGTCGCTGTACATTGGCGGCAACGATATGCTGATGGACGAGCATACGGCGGTAAGCTGGCTGAAAAAGGCGGCGGATGGCATGGTTCCCGCTGCGCTAAACGCGCTGGGCGACCTGTATGTGCTGGGCGAATGTGTGGAGAAGGACAATGAAAAGGGTCTTGAATGCATCCGCAGGGCGGCAGACCTAAAAGACCCCGATGCGCAGATGCGCGTGCTTGCCATGCACCGCGACGGACGGTATCGCGACGTTCTGGTTGAGCAGGATATGGACACGGCGCTTGACTGCCTGATGAACTACGCAAAGGACGGAAACCCGCTTGCTCAGCTTACCCTGTGGGTGCTGTACCAGGAGGGCAACGACCTGCTGCTTACCCGGCAGGAGGCCATTGACTGGCTGACCAAGTCTGCCGAGCAGCAGTATTATCCCGCCGTATACGAGCTTGCCCGTGTATACCTGATTGGCGACTACACCGATGTCGATACCGAAAAGGGCTTCGAGCTGCTCGAAAAGGCGGCCAAGAATGGCGAGAACCGCGCGCAGTTTGCCCTATATGAACTATATTACACAGGTGAGTACTATGCGCTTAAGTCGGACGTCAACAAAGAGCGTTCGTACAAATGGCTGTCGTTTGCGGCGCAGAGCTACCATCTTGCCCAATACCAGATGTGGCTGCTTTACAACGGTGACAACGAGATTGGTCTCGACAGCGATGAGGCGCTACATTACCTGTTTGAATCGGTTAAAAATCAAAGTCCGGCGGGCATGTATGAGCTGGGTATGCTATATATCGAAGGCAAAAGGCTCTCTCAGAACGTACAAAAGGGCATCCGCTTCTTAGAGCAATCCAAGAAGCTGCGCTACCCCAAGGCAATCTATACCATCTCTAAGATGAAGGCGGAAGGGGAGTGCGGCGGCGAGCCGGTTCAAAAGGATGAGCAGGAGGCGCTTCGTTTGCTTAAGCTTTCTGCTGAGTTCGGGTACGCTCCCGCCTGCTATGAGATATGGGAGCATTTCACCCACAGAGAGGGCTTCCCCATAGAAGAGACATGGGCGAAAAAGCTGCTGGAGAGCGCAGCATCTCAGGGCTATCAGCCTGCCGTTAAGGCGCTAAAAAGCCCGCTAGACGATAAATGATTGACTGACATCCCCAAACAGAAAAGGAGGACGGACTAAATGAGCGACAATACCAAGGAGAAAAGCGCGCAAACGAAACAACCCGCCGCACCCAAAGGAGCCGATGTAATTGAGATTAACCCCAATCTAACCAAGGTTACCGATATGAGCGGTCTTCAGGTTAAAAACATCATGGAAGACGTGGTGTGGCAGAAGATCGAATCGGTTCTTGGTCATATGGATGATTGCTGCAAATGCACCAAGTGCAAAAACGACATCATGGCCATTACGCTCAACAACGTGCAGGCGAAGTACGTTGCCTCCAAGCAGGGCGAGATGTATTCTAAAATTACCGCGTACGACCTGCAAAACGACACCCGTCTTTCCGCTATTATCACCGCCGCCATTCTGTTTGTAAAGGATCACCCCAGACATTAAATAACGCTCATTGTTGTAACCATGTGGTTTTTGGTCTTGTAACCATAAGCAACACAACTGGTTTTGCTTCATGTGTCGAATAACTGGTGTATTATGTAAACATACTCGTAAAATATACACAATAGAACCAGTATTTTGGCGTGCAGCATGTCTACTTTTGGCAGGATAACCATTGACGTAATGAGGTAAAAACGATAGAATGACAATGCACTGGAACATGAAACGGATTATCTGGTTCTTTTCGGTGCAATACTTGTATCGTAGTTCATATCGCATATATGGAAGGGTTGTATGGATGAGGTTGTTGTCAGCAGTGGCCTCGGGCTCGTTTGAGTTCGCCGTGTTGTGGGCAGAGGCAAAAACCGTTTTGATTGGCTATGTAATTCCGGTCGTTGTTTCCATTGGCGTTATCCGAATTATTCAGGTAATCACCCATCAAATCAAGGGTTACTTTGAACCCCGCCAACCTATTGCAAATCAAAATACACCAAGTGAGCAAAAGGCAAATTGAATTGCTTGCAAACAAATCCCGCCCTGCATTGCAGGGCGGGATTGTACGTTATACTAATGCATATTAGGAACGAAGATTTGTATTAGTGCGATTTGGTTACTCAAACCTTTCTTTCATATATTCTAAAGGGTTTATATATTCATCGTCAATACGCAGCTCAAAGTGCAGATGCGGGCCGGATACACTTCCGGTATCGCCGACCTTTGCAATCACGTCGCCGGACTGCACCTTTTGACCGACCTGTACAAGCAGTTCGTCGCAATGTGCGTAAACCGTCTTCACCCCCGCGCCGTGGTCGATAATGATGTGCCGTCCGTATCCCTGTTCGGAGTTTTCAGCAAGCAATACAACCCCGCCTGTGGCGGCGAAGATTTCTGCCCCCTTTTCTGCGGCGAAATCAATGCCGGTATGACCGGCATACCCATTAAACGGGGTTATAATTACGCCCGAAATCAACGGCGATTGCAACAGGACGTCTTGATCGAGACTTAAAACCTGATCGGTAGTTTGGCTGCTGCTACCCACATAAAATTCAAGCTCATCACCGCTGACAATAGTCGCATCTACGCTGATTCGCTTTCGTCATTTTCTTCCAAGAGGGGATTAGAAGAAACGCCGCCGTCCACAGTGGGACCGCTTTGGGTAGGTGGTTGAGATAAGAGTCCATCGGTATCCCGAGTGGTGACCGTCGGCGCACAGGCTGCCCCTAACAGGCATACCGCGACAACCGCAGTAGCTGCAAGCACGTTGATGAAAGGACGTTGCGTGTTTTTACCCATTATGGAATAAACCCTCCTTTTTAATAACCCTTTACCAATACCAAAGCCCGAGAATAACCGCCCGCCTAAAGTGTTACAAGGTTTGATTGCGGTTTCAATCAGCAGCTCACAATAGCACTTTCTGTTTTCGTCGCCCAAGATTTTTATGGTTTCGTAATCGCAGTTCAGTTCACAGGCTGCGTCCATGTCGGCAGCCAAACAGTGCGCAAGCGGGTTAAACCAATGCACACCCGCCACTACCATAGCGACAAGCTTGTACAACAAATCTCGGCTTTTAATGTGTAGCAGTTCGTGTATCAGCACCATTTGGAGATGCTCGCTGCTGTAAAACTTATCCGGCAGCAGGATAACAGGGGAAAGGAGACCAAACGCAATAGGGGTTTCTAGACCACTGCGGTACAAGATTTTTGGTTTTCCGTCCCATGCCGTATATGCAAGTGCGCGGTTAATCGCTTCGCTAGCAAGCTGACAGGGATAGGCGCCTTTTAATGCAAGCCGCCGAAATCGTAGATAACAAACCGCCCTAACCGCAAAGTATGCGAGCATACCCGCTGCCCATATAAGGTGCCATGGAATCAAGACAGCGATAGAGGATACTGCATCGGACGAAGCAAGCTGCACCGCATTGGTAGGGTTAACTGCCCCTGTGATATCCGCTGAAGCGAAGTTGGTTGCATGAAATGCAGGTAAAGATACGGAATTGTCTATTTGGGGTAGCGGAATCATTTGGCGCACTGGCAGCAAAAACAATCCCATTGTTGCAATCCAGATGTCACGTCCCAATCGCGGCGACAACCTGCTGCGCAGTGCTACTTTTAAAAGAAGAATGCCTGCCGTAGCCGCAGAGCCTGCAATGCTCATCGACAAAACCAACAAGAACAGTGTGTTTAACAGTCCGCTCACCTTCCTTCCAGATATCTGCGTAGTTCTTCTACGTCATCGGGGTCGAGCTGTTCTGATGTAGCAAGTGCGGCAAATAGGCTTTTCACCGAACCGCCGTGGATATGTCGGACAAACTGCTCGGTCTCCTGCGCCTTGTACTGTTCGGGTGTGATAGCGGGGGCGTATAGATTAGTGCGCCCGTTCTTGGTTATGGTAACCGCCCCTTTATCCGCAAGTCGGGTTAAAAAGGTAAGCAGGGTGGTCAGCTTCCATTGCTTGTCGGGCAGACGCTGCATCAGCCATGCTGCGCTGACGGGCTCCCCATTGTCCCACACCAGACGCATAATCTCCATCTCGGATTCGGATATCTTCATAACATTCCTCCCAGTTTGCCTCGCGGACAGAAATTGATATAGAGTTAAATTCATGTTGCTAATTGGCGATACGTTATTCTACATCATGTAGTAACAACATTTTACAACGCGTAGAGCTAAAAGTCGACCATATATTGCTAACTATTGCGCAATTTACAATTTGTTAAAATTTGAATAGGGAAACGCTGTATGGCAAACCTGCCAATAAACTGTAAACGCCGTTGAATCCAATCCATTTTTGTGCTAAACTCTAGTTATATGGCTTTTGAGTAAACCAAAATGTAGAGGGGGATGGCTATGGACGGCGATATACTTGCCAAACTGGGTATTAAATCAACACGTCAGCGAAAAGCCATTATTGATGTGCTACTCAGCGCCGGAGAACCCCTTTCTGCCGATGAGATATACGACCGCATCCCAAAGGAGAGTGGGGTAAACTACTCTACCGTCTACCGCACCCTTGCCACGCTGGTCGATAAAGGCGTGCTGATTAAGGTAGGCGAGGTGGGGGGTAAAATATTCTACCTGATTAAGCATCATGCGCACCACCATCACCTGATGTGTACCGGCTGCCAAAAGCTGCTGGAGATCTCCGATTGCCCTATTGAGGCACTCAGCCGTCAGATCGCCCAAGGCACGGGCTTTGTTATAACAGGGCACTACTTAGAACTCACCGGTATCTGCCCAGAATGCGCAAAGCGCATGATGGTTGACCGAACCCCTCCAAGGTAAGGTGGAATTCTGAATATGATGGCGGATTTGCTACCCGTTATAAAAGTAGGGGACCGCCTCGTGTTTTTGCACCATGATAGAAGGGAGCATATGCCAATGGCCATACAAGAATCGGGTGAAAACTATCTAGAAACCATACTGGTGCTTTATCACAAAAAAGGCACGGTGCGCTCCATCGACATTGCACATGAGCTTGGCTTTACAAAGCCGAGCATCAGCCGCGCGATGTCTATTCTGCGCGAGGATGGCTACATCACCATGGACGATAAAAACGGGCAGATTCTTCTCACCCAAAAGGGCAGGGATAAGGCGGAGCATGTGTACGAACGCCATTGCCTGATAACCCGCTACCTGACCGAGGTTCTCGGCGTAAGCCCCGAGACGGCGGATGCCGACGCCTGCCGCATCGAGCATGTCATAAGTCAAGAAAGCTTTGACTGTATGAAAGACTATCTTACCACAAACAAGGCGGCTGATTAAACTATTATCACAGCAAGGAGACATCGCATGAGCCATTTTTCAATCCGTCCCGCAACAGAACAGGACACAGCGCTGATATTGCATTATATTCTGGAGCTTGCCCGCTACGAACAGCGAGAAAAGAGCGTAAAGGCAACCGAACAGACCATACACGATTCCCTATTTGTGAAAAAGGCTGCCAATGGGCTGATTCTTGAGATGGAGGGCGTACCCGTCGGCTATGCCGTATATTTTTATAATTTTTCAACCTTCGAGGGAAGACCGGGTCTCTATCTTGAGGATGTGTATGTTGACCCCGCCTACCGGGGCAAAGGGTATGGCAAAGCGGTTTTTCAGTACCTGGCAAACCTCGCGAAGGAGAACGGCTGCGCGCGTATGGAATGGACCTGTCTTGACTGGAACACCCCGTCTCACAAGTTCTACCACGGTCTGGGCGCAAGCACCCATCCCAGCTGGATTATCCATCGGCTTAAGGAAGAGCAGATAGACGCGCTTGCCGAAGGGTACGGAGCAAAACTGTAAGAGTACACGAAAAGCCCGGCGGTTTCGTCCGCCGGGCTTACATATGTGCTTTTCATAAACTATCGGTCAAGAAACTCCCCAGCAAACCAGACGTCGCGCACCTCAAACTCCCGCCCGTTCAGGTAGCCAAGCGCCCCCGCGTCCCCCTGAAACCGAAAGGCAAGGCGGTAGGAGTAAAGCGCCTGAACGCGGTGTCCGCTGCCCTTGTTCTGTTGGTTTGTGCCATACTTTGTGTCCCCAAGCAGTGGGTGACCCACAAACGCAAGGTGCGCGCGAATCTGGTGGGTTCGCCCCGTCAGCAGGTCCACCTCCAGTAGTGCGCGGCCGTCCTTTTGGGCGAGCACGCGGTAGTGGGTCCTAATCTCCTTTGCGCCGGCAAATGGTCTGCTTTGCACCGTCACGCGGTTTTGCTCGCTGTCCTTTTTCAGGTACGCGCACAGGGTATCGCTCTTTTTTGGGGGGATGCCGTGCACGATGCACAGGTAATACTTGTGCACCTCGCGCAGCTTAATCTTTTCGTTAATAATACGCAGTGCCTCCGCGGTCTTTGCCGCGATGACAATGCCGCCGGTGTTGCGGTCAATGCGGTTGCATAGTGCGGGGGCAAACGAGTTCTCGTTTGCGGGGTCGTACTCTCCGCGCTCAAATAGATGCCGCTGAATTCGGTTAATTAATGTGTCCACCGCCTCGCGGTCGTCCTCGTGTACAATCAGCCCCGGGGGCTTGTCCGCAAGCAGGATGTTCTCATCCTCATACAGGATGTTTAGGTCATCGGGTGCGAGCAAAAAGGCGTTCTCTTGTAGGGCGTCGCCAAAAAATTCGTCGCCGATATATAGCTCAAGCACATCCCCCTCGTTTAGGCGCGTAGCGTTGTCGCACCGCTTACGGTTGAGCTTGATGCGCTTTAAACGCAGGTATTTGTGCATTAGGGAGGCGGGCAAACGCGGCACCGCCTTGTTCAGGAATTTATCCAAACGCTGTCCCGCGTCATTTTTACCGATGGTAAAGCTTCTCAAAATAATCCTCCGTGTCTGTTATACCAAGTTAGCGATATGAAGTTTGAATCGGCGGAGTGATAGCCCTGCATCGCGGCTTATGCTATACACAACTGCTAATGTGATTATACTGCGGGGGGCGATAGTTGGTCAATTATTTTCGCGTATGCACTGTACCAACCATTGTTTTTGTTATATAATAACATGTAGTTGGATGTCTGTCCGCCATAATTCGATAGTAATCGAGCGGGCGAATAAAGTGATGATCTGGCGGTAATATTGATTATCGACATGCCGCACAATTCCAAGCGGCAAAGAAAAACAGCCGGCACTGCTGGCGGATTGGAGCGGCTATGTTGACAAATGAACGCGTCGAAGAGATATTAAAGGAAGCGGGGGTTTTACTGGAGGGGCACTTTTTGCTCACCTCGGGCAAGCACTCCGATCGCTACCTGCAATGTGCAAGGATATTTCGCAACACGAAGTACAGCGAGGAGCTATGCGCAGCGCTTGCGGACAAGTTTAAGGACGATGGGGTAGACGTGGTAATCGGTCCCGCCATGGGCGCGGTTCAGATGGCGTATGAAGTAAGCCGCAGCATAGGCTGCGAAAACTACTTCTCCGAGCGCGAGGACGGCAAGATGGTACTGCGCCGCGGCTTTGAGATTGCCCCAGGTATGCGCTGCCTGCTTGTGGAGGATGTTGTCACCACCGGCGGCTCGGTTGTTGAGGTAAAGGAGCTTGTGGAAGCAGCGGGTGGCGTAGTGGTCGGTATCGGCTCTATCGTCGACCGCACGGGCGGCGAGATTCAGTTTGGCGTACCCTACCGCGCGGTGTATTCCGTCAAGGTGCAGGCGTGGGAGGCAGCAGACTGCCCACTGTGCAAAGCGGCGACCATCCCGCTGGTGAAGCCCGGCAGCAGAAAGCTTCCGACAAAGTAATACCCCCAAATCTTAACACAATCATGTGTGGGCGGTGGGCAATATGACAGGGATTCATCAAGGGCATCGCGGTCGGCTTAAGCAGCGCTTTCTCGAAAGCGGGCTGGATGCGTTTAGCGACCATCACATCCTAGAGCTGTTGTTGTTTTACGTTTTACCCCGCCGCGATACCAATGTACTGGCTCATAGGCTGATGCAGCGGTTCGGCTCGCTCTCGGGCGTGCTGGATGCACCGATTCAGGAACTGTCCGAGGTCGAGGGCATTGGCGACAGCGCGGCGGCGTATCTCAAGCTGTTTTCTCAGGTGGCGCGGGTGTATTTTAACGACAAGCTTAAGGATGGCGTGGTGCTCGATACCGCCGAAAAGGTGGGCGAGTATCTGATACCCAAGTACATCGGCATCATGCACGAGATGGTGCTGCTCGTTTGTCTTGACTCCAAGGGCAAGGTGCAGTCCTGCACCGCGGTTATGGAGGGAACCATCAACGCAACGCAGGTGTCGGTGCGCAAGATTATCGAAACCGCGGTGCGCAACAATGCCGCATCGGTCATCCTGTCGCACAACCACCCCAGCGGGCTTGCCATCCCTTCGCGGGATGATATTGTCACCACCCAAAAAATCGAGCAGGCGCTCGCGCTGATTAGCGTTCATCTGGTCGACCACATCATCGTGGCGGACAACGACTGGGTGTCGCTGCGCGATTCCGCCTATCTTTGAATACTCGCACCAATTTGAAGTGGAATTATAAAGATTTAATTACTTTTATTGACATGTTTGCATCACTGTGGTAACATAAACATATGTTACCACAGTGATGTTTTTTATTATTAAGAAAAGGAGTGACGTAGTTTACTATGTGTATGATTAAAACGACAGGTTTGCGAAGGATTGCCTTAACCGTTGCAATTGTTTTTGTGGTTGTTATAGCGTGCGCAGTCCTTTTTTCCTGCTCGAGAGACCCTCTTGTTGACGACGGTAATTCGCAGCAGGGATTGACCTCAAGCGCGGATTCGCTTCAACCCTCCCAAAAGAGCAGTGCAAACGCACAGGAGAGCAGTGAAATATTGCCTCCTGCTTCTTCCGCCGGGGAAGTCGGAGAGGATGAGGTTATCGTGTATGAGCACACCGATGCAACGCGGTACCGCTCCCCGGTGGACACAACGGATGTGACGTGGGAGCTGTTGGAGGACAACGAGGTGCGGATAACAAGCGAGAAGCAGGAAGCCGTATACGCGGCGGAAGCCGGTGAGGTCGTTGTAAGAAAAAGCACCGGTTGGAATGTACCGTTCAACTATGTGGAGATTCATCATGGTAATGGGATTACAACTCTTTACCGGCATCTGGATAATTTCGTGGTGGAGTTCGGAGATACGGTTGAAAAGGGGCAGAAGCTCGCCGAAATGCAGGAGGCGGACGGGCATTACTCCTTCCGGTTCAGTATTTGCTTATTTGCACAGGAGAATCTTGAGATCAACATTCCCGCAGAGTAACGTGTCCCAACTAATTCTGTTAAAATTTTGGAGGTGTAAATATGAGTAGAAAACTTTTCTCTTTCCTTACGTTAGCTGTAATGTGTGTTTGCATGGCTTTCCCTGTCAGCGCGGAAGCTGACACTCAGGTTATGCCTATGCCGCGCAAACCGGATAACCCCAATGCTAGATATATCAACTACACATTTGACCGTATACTGTCAGTGGATGAAGTTGTTGTTTCATATCAGTATGAAATTAGGGCTTCCGATACGGAAGTGTATTTGTATACTTATATAACAAATGACATCTATCAGCAGTATTCAGTGTCACTTTATGGATCGAATACTATTGGGGTAGATGGCACCCGCATTGTAACTATTACTGGGGGACCGCATGCGAAATCGTATGTATGGACAAATGCGCAACAATACAGGTATTACCGTATTATCATAACGAATATCACCCATGGTAATCCTGTCCGGGCCATTGTCAATTGGTGGGGCGAATAGCTTGAGAGCCTGTTTTTCAAGCGTATTCATGCAACTTACCCCGTAGGATGATTTTTAAACAGAATTGAATGAGAGTAAACTAAAAAGAGTTGCCGCCCTGATGAAATAATGGTGGCAGCTCTTTTCGTTTTTGGGTGATTTGTAATAATATTTGATTCTGCACTATACAAACGTATGTTTTTGTTATATAATGAGAGAACAAAAAAGCACTGCGGATAGCGCCGTCCCATCATAATACCGGCTGTTGATTAAAACGGTGATACAAGGACTGTTTAATCAAGGATTTCGTATAATGCGGAAGGGTAAAGAGCGGAAGATATGGACAAGTTCAAACTCAAAAGCGAATACAAGCCCACCGGCGATCAGCCTGCCGCCATCGATGCGCTTGTTCAGGGCCTGCTTCGCGGCGACCGGGAGCAGGCGCTTTTGGGCGTTACCGGCTCGGGTAAGACCTTTACGATGGCGAATATTATCGAGCGGGTAAACCGCCCGGCGATAGTGCTTGCCCACAACAAGACGCTTGCCGCGCAGCTGTGCAGCGAGTTTAAGGAGTTTTTCCCCGAGAATGCGGTGGAGTACTTCGTGAGCTACTACGATTACTATCAGCCCGAGGCGTATATTCCGAGCACCGATACCTATATTGAAAAGGACAGCGCCATCAACGCCGAGATTGAAAAGCTGCGCCACTCCGCCACGGCGTCCCTGTCCGAGCGTCGGGATGTTATCATCGTGGCGAGCGTGTCCTGCATCTACAGCCTTGGCGACCCCATAGACTACCGCAATATGGTTATCTCCGCGCGTCCGGGCATGGTTTGGGGCAGAGACGCGTTCTTGGCAAAGCTTGTGGAGCTGCAGTACGAGCGCAACGACATCGCGTTTGAACGCAACAAGTTTCGTGTGCGCGGCGATGTGGTCGAGGTGTTTCCTGCATACTCCAGCGAGCTTGCCCTGCGGTTTGAGTTTTTCGGCGACGAGATCGAGCGCATCTGCGAGATGCACGCACTTACCGGCGAGGTCAAGGCGGTGCTGGGTCATGCGGTAGTTTACCCCGCGTCCCACTTTATCGTCTCCCGCGACAAGATGGAGCGCGCGGTGGTGGAGATACAGGACGAGCTGACCGACCGCCTGAAGTACTTCCGTGAAAACGAGAAGCTGCTTGAAGCCCAGCGCATCGAGCAGCGCACCAACTACGATATCGAGATGCTGCGGGAGATTGGCTTTTGCAGCGGCATAGAGAACTACTCCCGTGTGCTGTCTGGGCGCTCGCCCGGCAGCACCCCGTTTACGTTGCTTGATTATTTTCCGAAGGATTACCTGCTGTTCATCGACGAATCCCACGTGAGTATTCCGCAGGTGCGCGGTATGTATGCGGGCGACCACGCAAGAAAAAAGACGCTCGTGGACTACGGCTTTCGGCTGCCCTCGGCGTTCGACAACCGCCCGCTTAACTTTGATGAGTTTTACGGTAAGCTCAATCAGGTGGTGTTTGTATCCGCCACACCGGGACCGTTCGAGCGCGAGAAGAGTGCCGCCATTGTCGAACAGGTCATACGCCCCACCGGACTGCTCGACCCCGAGGTGGAGGTTCGCCCGGTAGAGGGTCAGATAGACGACCTGCTCTCGGAGATTAACATCCGCACCGAAAAGGGCGAGCGCGTCCTTGTCACCACCCTTACCAAAAAGATGGCGGAGGATTTGACCGCATACCTTGAGAAGATGGACTGCAAGGTGCGCTATATGCACCACGGTATCGATACCATCGAGCGTATGGAGATTATCCGCGACCTGCGCCTTGGCGAGTTTGACGTGCTGGTGGGCATTAACCTGCTGCGCGAAGGGCTCGATATCCCCGAGGTATCATTGGTCGTTATCCTGGACGCGGACAAGGAGGGCTTTCTGCGCAGTGAGACCTCGTTGATACAAACCATCGGACGCGCCGCGCGAAACGAGCAGGGCAAGGTTATTATGTATGCCGATTCGGTTACCGGCTCAATGGAGCGAGCCATCCGCGAAACCGAAAGAAGACGTGCCATTCAGCACGAATACAATATTGCGCATGGCATTACGCCGGTTTCGATAAAGAAGGGCGTTCGTGATATGATAGAGATATCCGCGCGGGAAAGCATCGACAAGGCGTTTGAGAAACGTATCAGCAAGCGCGATAAGGATAAGCTTATCGACCAGCTTACCCGCGAGATGCGCGCGGCGGCAAAGCTTTTGGAGTTCGAGCACGCCGCTTACCTGCGCGATAAAATCAACAAGCTGAATGCCGTAAAATAATCGTGAATGCGAACAGTATTTGCTCTTGTGAATACTGTTCACGTTTACCTCACATAAGAACAAATGTTTTAACATCTGGCAGCAATTCTAACGGATTTTGGAGGAGTTTCCATTGGCTAAGGATAAAATCATCATACGGGGTGCACGGGAGCACAACCTAAAGAACATCGATGTGGAGATACCGCGCGATAAGCTAGTGGTATTTACAGGGCTATCCGGCTCGGGCAAAAGTTCGCTTGCGTTTGACACTATCTACGCCGACGGGCAGCGCAGGTATGTCGAGAGTCTGTCGTCTTACGCAAGACAGTTTCTCGGTCAGATGGAAAAGCCGGATGTCGATTCAATCGAAGGGCTTTCCCCGGCAATCTCCATCGATCAAAAGACCACAAGCAAGAACCCGCGCTCCACGGTGGGCACGGTTACCGAGATATACGACTACCTGCGTCTGTTGTATGCCCGCATCGGGCATCCCCACTGCCCCGTGTGCGGCAGAGAGATCTCCCAGCAGACGGTGGACCAGATGGTGGATCGCGTCCTGGAACTGCCCGAAGGGGCAAAGATACAGGTGCTAGCACCCGTGGTCAGGGGACGAAAGGGTGAGCATACCAAAGAATTTGATGCCGCCCGCCGCTCCGGCTTTGTGCGCGTGCGTGTGGACGGAATCATCTACGACCTGTCCGAGCAGATTAAGCCGGAGAAGAACAAAAAGCATAACATCGAGATTGTGGTGGACCGCCTTTCGGTGCGCGACGACATCAAGTCGCGCCTTGCCGATTCGTTTGAGACCGCTCTGGCGCTTACCGGCGGACTGTTGGTGGTGGATGTAATAGACGGCGAGGAGATGCTGTTTTCTCAAAACTACTCCTGCCCCGAGCACGACATCAGCATCGACGAGCTTGCGCCGCGTATGTTTTCGTTTAACAACCCCATCGGAGCGTGTGAAAAATGTACGGGGCTTGGCACCTTCTTAAAGGTTGACCCCGACCTTATCATACCAAACAAGCGCCTTTCCATTCGGGAGGGTGCCGTCAGGGCTAGCGGCTGGTATTACGGCGACGGCGGAACCATCGCGCAGATGTTCTATGAAGGGCTTGCAAAGCACTACGGCTTTTCGCTTGATGTACCGGTAGCAAAGCTGACGCAGGACCAGGTTGATAAGATATTGTACGGCACAAACGGCGAGCCGATTGAGATCACCCGCAAAAACGAGTACGGTGAAGGCTCTTATCGCGCACCGTTTGAGGGGGTTATCAACAACCTCGAACGCCGCTTTCGCGAGACGCAAAGCTCGTTTATGCGTGAGGAGCTGTCCAGCACCATGTCGTCGGTGCTGTGCCCCGATTGTAACGGACAGCGGTTAAAGCCCGAGTACCTTTCGGTAACGGTAGGCGATAAAAACATCAGTGAGTTCACGAGCCTGTCGGTCACAAACGCCCTTGCGTTTATCGATGGTCTTGCGCTGGAAGGCCGCGAGCTGATGATAGCCGAGCAGATTATGAAAGAGATTCGCGAGCGCCTCGGCTTTTTACAAAGTGTGGGGCTTGAGTACCTGACGCTGTCCCGCGCGGCGGGCACATTGTCGGGCGGCGAGAGCCAGCGCATCCGCCTTGCCACACAGATCGGTTCCTCCTTAATGGGGGTGTTATATATCCTCGACGAGCCGAGCATCGGTCTGCACCAGCGCGACAACGACAAGCTCATCGGCACGCTCAAGCGCCTGCGTGACTTAGGCAATACACTAATTGTGGTGGAGCACGACGAAGACACCATGTATGCCGCAGACTATATTGTGGACATCGGTCCCGCGGCGGGAATACACGGCGGGCAGGTGGTGTGCGCTGGCAGTATAGACGAGATAAAACGCTGCGAGGGCTCAATTACAGGGCAGTACCTAAGCGGGCGAAAGGCAATCGAGGTGCCAAAAACGCGCCGTAAGGGCAACGGCAAAACCCTAAAGATTAAGGGTGCACGCCACAATAACCTAAAGAATATCACCGTTTCTGTTCCGCTTGGCACGTTTACGAGCGTGACCGGTGTGTCAGGGTCGGGAAAAAGCTCGCTCATCAACGAAATCCTGTTTAAGCGGCTTTCCGCTGTGCTCAACGGCAGCCGCGCCAAAGCGGGCGCGCACGACGAGATAACCGGCATTGAGAATCTGGATAAGGTCATCGACATCGACCAATCCCCCATCGGGCGTACGCCGCGTTCCAACCCCGCCACCTATACCGGCGTGTTTACCGATATCCGCAACGTGTTTGCCGCGTCCGCAGACGCAAAGATACGCGGCTACACCTCTAGCAGGTTCTCCTTTAATGTGAAGGGCGGTCGCTGCGAGGCGTGCGAGGGAGACGGGATCCTTAAGATAGAGATGCACTTTTTGCCCGACATCTACGTCCCCTGTGAGGTGTGCAAGGGCAAGCGCTACAACCGTGAGACGCTGGAGGTCAAGTTCAAGGGCAAGACCATCTACGATGTTCTGGAGATGACGGTGGACGAAGGCGTGGAGTTCTTTGCGAACATCCCACGTGTAGCGCGAAAGCTCGAGACGCTGCAAAGCGTTGGGCTGGGCTATGTGAAGATTGGTCAGCCCGCAACCACGCTTTCGGGCGGCGAGGCGCAGCGCGTTAAGCTTGCGACTGAGCTATCCAAACGCTCTACCGGCAAAACGATCTATATCCTCGACGAGCCCACCACCGGTCTGCATACCGCGGATGTACACAAGCTCATCGATGTGCTTCAGCTGCTGGTGGAAGCGGGCAATACGGTGCTCGTCATCGAACACAACCTTGATGTGATTAAAACCGCCGACTACGTCATTGACCTCGGTCCTGAGGGCGGGGATAAGGGCGGCGAGTTGGTTGTATGTGGCACGCCAGAGAAAATTGCCCGATGCGAGCAGTCGTATACGGGACAATATTTGCGCAAGGTGTTGTAATTAGTGATAAAATTAGCTATACTATTTACTAAATTATATAATATTAAGCCACTGCTGTTTGGCGGCGAAACAAAGCGTGGTCAGCAGCGTGGTTAAAATCAGAAAGGATGGAACAATTATGGCTAAGTATGTTTGCTCCGTTTGTGGCTACACCTATGATGAGGCTGAGGGTGCTCCCGACGTCGGTATTGCTCCCGGCACCAAGTGGGACGATATCCCCGACGATTTCGTATGCCCCGTGTGCGGTGTAGCGAAGGATATGTTTGAGGCAGAGTAATTCCCATAGGGTTCTATTCCATTGTGCGTTACCGAATAAGAAATCAAAAAACAGCCCGCTGCACAGCGGGCTGTTTTTTATGTAATGTTATTTAATTGGGTGTAAATTGCGTTTCATTACCCTTCTGTCGAAAAGGCATAGTCGTCATCATCAGATGAGGGACCGCTGTGGATGGACACGAAATCTGCCTCGTACTCGTCATCGCCATCATCATTGAGTCCGCTTTCTCCCTTAAGCTTGAAACGGCTGACCATTCGCTTGAGCATATCGGCCTGAGATGAAAGTTCTTCGCTGGCGGCGGCGGTTTGCTGGGCGGTGGCGGAGTTGGTCTCCACAACGGTTGAGATCTGATCCACGCCCTGCGTAATCTGCATCACTGCAGTTGCTTGGTCGTTGGTTGCAACGGTTATTTCGCTAATCAATTTGCTAGAGTCGTTACAGTCACTAACGATCTGATCAAGCGAAGTAGCGGTTTTCTTTGCAAATTTCACGCCGCTTTCCACCGCTTTAATAGAGGATTCAATCAGCTCGGTTGTGGTCTTAGCTGCCTCAGCGCTCTTGGTGGCAAGGTTGCGAACCTCATCAGCCACTACGGCAAAGCCCTTACCTGCGGCTCCGGCTCTCGCGGCCTCGACAGCGGCATTGAGTGCAAGGATGTTGGTCTGGAACGAGATATCATCAATAACCTTAATAATCTTAGCAATGTTCGAGGAGGTGTTGTTGATCTGCTCCATCGATTCGAGCATGTTTCGCATCAGCTCACTGCAGCGCTCCACGTTATCCACGGTCTGAAGCGATAGGCTGTTGGCGGTTTTGGCATGCTCGGCGTTGAGCTTAACCTGAGAGTTGACATCTTTAATGGTAGACGAAAGCTCTTCGACGGAACTTGCCTGTTGGGTAGAACCCTGAGAAAGCGCCTGCGAAGCGCCCGAAACCTGCATGCTTCCGCTCGAAACCTGTTCGGCGGCATTGTTGATGTTGGCCATCGTTTTGTTAAACGAATCGGAGATATTAAGCAGCGCCTCTTTAATCGAAGCAAATTCGCCCAGATACTCGTTGCGCAACGAATAGGTAAGGTCGCCGTCCGCAATCGAGGTAAGAACCTCGGTAATCTCGTCGATGTATAAAACATAGTTGCTCAGCCGCTGAACCGTTTTCTTTATCGCCTTAGCAAGCTCGCCAACTTCATCCTTGGAGCGAACGTCCACCGTTACAAAGAAGTTGCCGTCGGCAATCTGCAGCGTCGCATCCTTGAGCTTGTTGATGGGTCTTACGATAAAGAAGGTGCACAGGAAGATTGCGGCAAACAACACCACAGTCAGTGCGGCAAATACAATGAATAAAAATGTAGATACACTGCCAGACCGTTCGCTGATCAAGGTTAACGGCATCGTAGTTAGCACACGAAATCCGTCCCCGGCAGTTGTAATAACGCACATGGTTGGGATAGAGTTTACAACGTGGAGGGAAGGCTTGCCCTCTTCGGCGGCCAAGGTATCAAAGCTGCCGTCAGCAAACAGCTCGTATGCGGTTTTCCCCACAAAGGCGGTGTCGGTCGAGGAGATGATGTTACCTGCCGCGTCCAACAGTGCATAGCTGCTGTCGCCCGAGCCGGTCGCTGCCCAACTCAAGGCATCCTCATTCCCGCCGTTTACGCTAATATATGAGGCGAGCAGTTCGGTCTGCGAAACAACGCTGTTTTTCATCGTTTCTTCAACCTGGTTTGCAACCAGAGCCGCTACCGCGATACCGCTGCCGATGACCACAAGCAGCGTAGGCAGAAAAATCATTACAAGCATTTTTGCAATCAGTGATTTTTTAAACATAAACTATAGTCTCCTTCTTAATCACGGATAGTATTAGCCGAGACGATATAATCCAGAGCCTGCGTAAGGGGGAAAGGTCTTACATGAAATCAAAAATCAGCGGTACCTCAAAATAGTTGCTGGAACGAAAAGCAGAGCTTATTGCGTACCTTACCGTGAAACATCACCGAAAACCAAAAGGAATTGGTAATGTTTCGCCTATGTTTTTGCATGTTTCTGTTATGTTCTATTTTAACCGAACAATGTATAAAAATCAATCGTAATATGGCGCATTTTACTAATCGGATAGTTGTATTTGAAAAGATTGTGCAATAATGCATACAAATGTCGAATTTTGTTGACATCTCCAATGCATGTGATATGATTTATACAGTAAAAACCATAAATACAATAATATAGACATGGAGAGAAAATATGAGATACGTCAAGAGAGGCATCTGTTTGCTTGCGGTTATTCAACTTATGAGCGTCTTCGTATTTGCTGCGCCCTATGTCGAAGAGTTTTCTGCGCCGCTGCCCAGCACGTATTGCTCGGTTTATAATCTGATTCCGTTAGAGGATAATGTCGGACGCACGCTTGAGATTGAACAAATCGACGACGACACCATGTACATGCTTACACCAGAAAGCGACAAGGGGGGCGTTATCATCTATGCCTCGGGCGTACAAAGTGTGAGAGTGGGGTTTTATTCATATTATGGTATCTATGCAGTGTATTCTGCCGCAACCGGTAACTATAGACAAACAAGCAGTGTTTTGTCGGGCATAACAAAACGAATGAGGGTGGACCACACAACCCAAACTATGTGTGTTCAGGATGAGAACCAACTTTATTCTATGTATTACAACGACAAACCACCCTTTGGTTATGTTCTATCGTTAAATAGTCATGTCAACTCGGGTGCCAGTTACTATCCATACCTAGGGGCAAACATCTATGTGTCACAGGATAACGTTTCCTATCTACCGCTTGGGTCGCGGGTGGTAACGTATAAAACAGGTTCGGACATTTCCACAGATGAATCCACCGCATACTGCGAACTGGAAGCAGCGGTGCCTGCGGGGTACCGATATATCAAGGTAGAAATGAACCGGCCTACCCAAACCTATATCGATGCCACTTTTACAGAACGTACGCCAGTTAACCAGGCGTTTGCAGTTTATCTGTCACGTATTACCCTAGGTGGCGATGCGGTTAGGGTTCTTAGCAATCAACAATCCTCGTCAACCCCTTCTTCCTCAAGCCAAGCATCCTCTAGTAGTACGGAAAGTCGTTCGTCAAACAGCCGTACCGCGGATACTGCGACCTCGACACAACCGGAAAACAATATTGTTGTAGGAGATATTGATGGATTTGGATATCAGCTGCCGAGTGTTCCGCGCCAACAACAGACCGAGGGTGTAAACCAAGACGTGATTACCAACGAGGTGTTGGATGCCGAGACTTCAGTAACAAACGAGACAGATCCGGTGACGAAAAACGGCGTTGTGTATGAGATGGATGACGCAATGAACAGCGAAAAGAAAACAGCGGCACCATCAACGGATAACGACATCATGGAGATTGTGTGCCTTGTCATAGGCGCAGTTGGTGTTGCTTCTATCACCTATGTGATAACGTCGTCTCGCGTCGGTGGCAAAGGGCAAAGGCAGGAAGAGAGTAATAATTCAAATACCGACTCAATAAATTAGATTGTATTGTTATTTTAGCAGGAGTATAATTATAGTGCTCGACCGTATTTCTCGGTGTCTATAGTGCCAAGTGGCGAGCCTTATATTTACAATGATAGGAGAGGGATATATTGAACCCTGTAAGCGGATTTAACGCCTCGCAACCACCGCTTCCCCCACAGCAGAAGGGAAAAAGCAAAGCCCCCATTATTATTGCAATTATCTTGGCGGCGATCGTTGTAATCGCGGTTATTGTAGCGATTGGCTTTGCCGTTATTAACGCTGCAGACGTCAGCATTGGCAGCGGAGGGTTAGACGTTGTTTATATTGAAGGTACCATTGCGGCGGATGATTCTTCCAGCATGTGGTCCACTCAAGTTTACAGCCAGACCTATATCCTCAATACAATTGAAAGCCTAATCGAGGATCCAACAAGCAAAGCGATTTTGCTTTACATCAATACCCCGGGTGGCTCAATCTATGAAACCGATGACGTGTATCTGAAGCTGCTTGAATACAAAGAAACGGGCAGACCTATATATGCGTATATGGCTCAGACCGCGGCGTCGGGAGGCTATTATATCGCCTGCGCGGCAGATAAGGTGTACTGCAATCGCAACACCCTCACTGGGTCTATCGGCGTTATTTACGGAACCTTCCTCGATCTATCGGAATTTTTGGCAAAGTACGGTGTTCGCACCAACACCTTTACCTCGGGAGACAACAAATCGATGGGCAGCAGCTATGAGCCGATGACCGAGCAGCAGAAGGCGATCTTCCAGTCGATTGTCGACGAGGCATACGAGCAGTTTGTCGACGTTGTAGCCACGGGACGAAAGATGCAAAAAGGCGCGGTCTACCCCATAGCAGATGGCAGGGTATACACCGCGAAGCAGGCGCTGAGCGCGGGTCTTGTGGATGAAATTGCCCCCTACGAGGATGCGCTGGAAGCCATTAAGTCGGAGCTGGGCGATACACAGATGCCGGTGGTTGACCACAAGCGTGAGATGTCAGGCTCATTTGCCTCGTTGTTTGGCATGCTTGCAAAGCTTCGCGGTCAAAGCGAGGCGGAGGTCATTTTAGATGCGGTTACCGCATATAATAAAACGGGGTACTATTGCGCGGAGCTCGCGCAGTAGCTTAGCTTTGTTGAGCAGACCGGTTGGGAGGCGTCGATATGGTGCGCGTGACGGTCAGTGACCTGCGACACAAGGACGTGGTAAACATCAAGGACGGTTCTCGCTTAGGCTGCGTGTGTGACGTTGAGCTAGACTTAAGCTGTGCAAAGGTTTTGGCGCTCATTATCTACGGCAGACCGCGGTGGTTTGGGCTGTTTGGGCGGGAGGACGACCTGTTCATCGGGCTTGAAAACATCAAGGTTGTGGGCGAGGACACGATTTTAGTCAGCTTTGAGTGCCCTGCGCGCCCGAAGGGAAAACGCAAGTTTAGTATTTTTGAGAATTAACTGTGCAAACCTTGGCATAACATCTTGCATTTTGGGTTATGCTATGGTACAATAAAGCGTCCAATAATACACACGTCCTACAATTGACACGGTGGTGCCGTATGAAACACTGCGGCGTCGTGGCAAGATGCGTAGGACGGCGGGTAAAAAAACCAAAATCAGGAGGAAACAATTTAATGGCAGTAGTATCCATGAAGCAGCTTCTTGAGGCCGGAGTACATTTCGGTCACCAGACAAGAAGATGGAACCCCAAGATGGCACCGTACATCTTTACCGAGCGTAACGGCATCTACATCATCGACCTGCAGAAGACCGTAAGAAAGCTCGAAGAGGCGTATTCCTTTGTTCGCGACACCGTGGCAAGCGGCCACACCATCCTGTTTGTCGGCACCAAAAAGCAGGCGCAGGACTCGATTCGCGACGAGGCGGAGAGAGCAGGAATCCATTTTGTTAACGCTCGCTGGCTGGGCGGTATGCTCACCAACTTTAAAACCATCCGCCGTCGCATCGGTCGTCTGACCCAGCTTCGCAAGATGCAGGAAGACGGTACCTTTGATGCACTGCCCAAGAAAGAGGTAATCAAGCTCAACCTTGAGATTGAGAAGCTCGAGAAGTTCCTTGGCGGCATTAAGAATATGGACAGATTGCCCGGCGCACTGTTCATCGTTGACCCCCGCAAGGAGAAGATTGCCGTAGCAGAAGCAAAGAAGCTTGGTATTCCGATCGTTGCTATTGTTGACACCAACTGCGACCCCGACGAGATCGACTACATCATCCCCGGAAACGATGACGCAATTCGTGCGGTTAAGCTGATTTCGGGTGCAATGGCAAGCGCTGTGCTTGAGGGCAGACAGGGCGCTGAGACAGAAGAGGCGGCTGCACAAGAAGCAGCGACTGCAGACGCTGAGTAGTTTCTAATACACAATGCCCGCGCTCGTTTGCACGGGCATTCCTTTTAGATAATAGATTGAGTAGAATTGAAAGGATGGTAGTAACTATGGCTTTTACTGCAAAGGATGTTGCGCTGCTGCGTGAGAAAACCGGCTGCGGTATGATGGATTGCAAAAAGGCACTGACCGATTCTAACGGCGATATGGACAAGGCAACGGAGATTCTTCGTGAAAAGGGTCTTGCCGCCGCCACCAAAAAGGCAGGAAGAATTGCCGCCGAAGGTCTTGTTTACGCCGCGGTTAACGAGGCGAAGAACGTGGGTGTTGTCATTGAGATTAACGCCGAGACCGACTTTGTTGCAAAGAATGACAGCTTTGTCGAGTTTGTTAAAACCTGTGCGGATACCGTTCTCGCGCAAAACCCCGCGGATGTAGATGCTCTTGCCGAGTGCAAGGTTGCGGGCGGTTCCGATACCATAGCAGACGTATTGCGTGAGAAGATTCTCACCATCGGCGAGAACATGAAGATCCGCCGCTTTGCAAGAGCAGAGGGTGTTATCACCACCTATGTTCACGGCAGCGGAAGAATTGGTGTTATGGTAACGTTTGACACGACCCCCGAGGTTGCTGCAAAGCCGGAGTTTGAGGCTTACGCCAAGGACATTGCAATGCAGGTAGCCGCAGCCACCCCTACCTACCTCAACAAGGAAGCGGTTCCTGCTGATGAGGTAGAGAAGGAGAAGGAGATACTCACCGCTCAAGCAATTAACGAAGGCAAGCCTGCTGCGATTGCCGAGAAGATGGTTATAGGTCGTATTGCAAAGTACTACAAAGAGGTTTGCCTCATCGAGCAGCCCTTTGTTAAGAACGGCGACCTTACAATTTCTCAGTACACCGAGAATACCGGCAAAGAGCTGGGCGGCAAGATCGCCATTACCGGGTTCGTTCGCTTTGAAAAGGGCGAAGGGCTTGAGAAACGTCAGGATAACTTCGCGGATGAAGTTGCCGGCATGGTGAAATAGTCTGTCTATTTGACAATAACCATGATGCCCCTGGATGTAAAAACACATTCAGGGGCATTTTTTGTTTAAGTGAAGTATTTTTAAGGGGAAAGAGCACTATTTTGTTGTATAGGTTACATATTTAACATAAAACTGCAGTGCAGAATTAAGTCAACCAGTGAGAACCTGGCATTCATTTCGCTAAGAACCGCCTGATTGTTGGGTTTTTGATGTTTGTTTGCACGCTTTTTTATAGAAATAATTGTTGAATTGACAATTTTATGTTAAATAATTTGTTGAATTCTATTGACCTGCCATGAAAGCTGTTGTAATATATTATATGTATAAGTATACGCCCGAAAGAAAGGTGAATCTCTTTTGAAAAAACCGAGCGGAATTTCTCTCCTAATGATGGCGGTGCTTATGCTTTGCTCCTGCACCTACAACCTGTCGTTTACGCCCTCTTCCGCCCCTTCTGAAGTCACATCATCCTCACAGGGTGGGGCTTCGTCTGAGTTCTACTCCCCCGAGCAGCCGGCGTTTAACGAGAGCCTGCCTGTCCAAAGCGACAGCGGCGAACTATCCTCAGATGCGCAGTCGAGCGATTTGAGCGAGGGCACTTCTTCCAAGGCTGGGGATACGCAGTCTTCTTCCAAGGCAGCATCCTCTAAGAGCGCGTCCTCCAAAGCAACGTCATCCAAGACGACGTCCTCTGCAGGCTCGTCTTCCAAAGCAGCTTCCTCTGTGGAAACATCCTCGGTGGCGCAACCCAACAAAAATACCGTAGCGCCCTCCGATGAGCTGCGCGCGGTATGGATTTCCTACCTAGATTTAGAGACCATGTTAAAGGGCAAGAGCCAGTCAGCGGCAAAATCGGCCATTAACAAGGCATTTGATAACGTAACAGACCGCGCCATGAACGCGGTGATATTACAGGTGCGTCCGTTTGCCGACGCGCTGTACGAATCGGATTATTTCCCGTGGTCACGGATTTTAACTGGCACACAAGGCAAAGACCCCGGCTACGACCCGTTGGAGCTGATGGTCTCCAGTGCCCGCACAAGAGGGCTTGAGGTTCATGTGTGGATAAACCCCTATCGCATCTTGACATCAACAAGCTATTCCAATCTTGCAAGCGGGCACATCGCGCGCGAATGGAACGCGGCGGGTAACGACTATACGATAGCAGTAGACGGAAAGGGCATCTTCTTTAACCCGGCACGCAAGCAGGTGCGCGACCTGATTGTGGACGGAGTGACCGAGCTTGTAGCGAACTACGATATTGACGGCGTTCACTATGACGACTATTTCTACCCCACAACCGCTTCCTCGTTTGACAGCACGGCTTACAGCGAGTACAAGGCGGGCGGCGGCAGTAAGTCGCTCAGCGCATGGCGCATGGAAAACGTCAACAAGCTGATATCGGCAACCTATTCTGCCGTAAAATCCGTTGATTCGTCGGTGCAATTCGGCGTAAGCCCCAATGGCAACATCGACCAAAACTACTCAACCCTCTATGCCGACGTGAAGACATGGTGCAAAAACGAAGGCTATATCGACTATATCATGCCACAGCTCTACTACGGCTTTGAGAATGCCTCCTGCCCATACGAGCAGACGCTCAAGGCGTGGAACGACATGATTACCGTAAAAGGCATCAAGCTCTATCCCGGGCTTGCGGTGTATAAAATCGGTACGGAAGACCAGTGGGCGGGCGCCGGTTCGCAGGAATGGCTGACTACTACCACCATGCTGCGCCGACAGGTTGCTTCTGCCAGAGACTATTCCAAATACGACGGCTTTGCCCTTTACCGATACGATTCCGCGATAAATCCCGCTTCCTCGGTCGCTTCGCGGGTCGCCACGGAGATCAACAATCTCATTTCCATCTTATAGTCAATAAATTTGAAAACATTCTTTGTTTTCAAGTAGGCGATACTTGCGCAAGCCCTATGGTGTGTTTATTGACCATAGACTGCAGCAAACCGCACGGTTTTCGTGCGGTTCAAAACAGGTTTGCTTTGGAGTTTGCTGAATAGACAATCTATCCGCGCTTGGGCGCAACCGATTACAGGGGGACGTAAAAAATGACGAGAACCAGAAAACGAAACCGAATTTTAGGCGCAGTTGTGGGGATCAGCTTTTTAGTTATCACCCTGTTTGCGGGCGTGTATGCATTTGCAATGGACGGTTCCTCCGTGCTGCCGCCCAGCATTATCAACGCAAACGACAGTAAGGTGATTTCGGACGAGCCATCCGAACCGCCGGTGGAATCCGAACCGGAGCCCGAACCAGAGCCGGAGCCCGAGCCCGAGCCGGTATTCTCCCGCCCGAGCGAACTTCGTGCAGTGTATCTAATCCCGGGTGAGGATTTTATTTTAAACGGTACAACCTCCGCTGCGACGGTGCAGGGTGAGATTGACGCCGCCATACAAAGCTCTGTTTCGATGGGAATGAACTCGGTTGTTGTCGATCTGCGGTATAACGATACGGTTATCTACAAATCGGATATCTTCCGCTCCAAGGTCGGTGATTTCGATGCGCTTGATTACCTGACCAAACAAGCAGAGCAAAAGGGGCTGTACGTCTATGTGTTGTACGAGGCACTCAGCATACCGTCGGGGGATAAGATAGTCACGGCGGATAATATAAGCGGCGACACACTCGATATCATGATGAACGGTGTTATGGAGATTGTAGCGGGCTACAAGGTTGACGGCGTAATTATAGAGAATTATTTCAACGAGACCACCGAGAACTCCTATGCTGCCTATTCGGAGTACGGGCTTTCGATGGGCTTTGAGAACTACATGTACCAGAACACCGAGGCGGTTATCAAATCGATAGCCGAGGCGGTGCGCAAAGAAAACCGGAACGTACAGGTCGGCATCTCCACCACCAGCGTGTGGGCGAATAAGGAGTCAAACGAACTGGGCTCCGACACGTCAGCAACCTATCAGATGCTTTATGATGGGCACGCGGATGTAAAGAAGTACATAGAACAAGGCTATGTTGATTTTGTATCGGTCAAGGCGGCAGGTTCGATGACCGACAGTGCGGTCCCGTTTTCCACCGTTATCACATGGTGGGGCGAGCTTGCGCAGGAAAACGGTATTCCGATGTACGTCGTGCATTCTGCGACCAAGGCGTGCACCGACAGTGCGGGGTGGAGCAGCCCTGACCAGCTTACCCGTCAGGTGATGGAGGCAAAAACGGTTGCGGGTTACAGCGGCAGTGCGTTTAACTCCCTTAAAGCACTCGCGGCAGACCCGAAGGATAGCACAGAGCTCTTAATTAAATACTTCAACAATCAGGTACAGGAGGCGCATGTCCTTAAGGACCTTGCGATTACGCAGCCTACCAAAAAGACCTATACTACAGCCGAGCAGACCGTCGCGTTCCAGGGCGCGACCGACCCGAACTTCCCCATTACGCTGAACGGTCAGGAACTCGAACAGGATAAAAACGGCTACATCGGCTACGAGGCAACGCTTTCTGCGGGCACCAATACCTTTGAATTTAAACATAAGGAAAAGACAGTCACCTACACCATCACGCGT
Source organism: Bacillota bacterium (assembly GCA_023443315.1). Lineage (GTDB taxonomy): Bacteria > Bacillota > Clostridia > Oscillospirales > Ruminococcaceae > Acetanaerobacterium. Next base: position 55,979 of record JAEZVA010000071.1, read on the forward strand.
GATGTGCAGGTGTTAAAAGAGGTGTATCCCGCAGGTTCTGTGTCCGCCATCGGCGGCTCGCAGCTCACGGTAACCGCCGTTGCATACAGCACCGCAACGGTTAAGGCGACCCTAGGTGGTCAGACCATTACCCTAAAAGAGGATACAAACCTAGAAGACTCGGATGAGAAGGATTCAAGCTACCGCCGCTTCATCGGCACGTTTACGATGCCCGAGGGCACCAGTTCGACGCAAACGCTGGGTACCGTGAAGTTTACAGCAAGCGCCGAGGGCTTTTCGGAATCGGCATCGGGCGCCAGCATCAAGGTGGCCGAGGCAATCTCCTACGACACCTCGGACGGAAATGGCAGACAGCTTCAGGTAACCGCGACGCAGGCCGAAACCTTCCCCACCAATACCATCAACGATTATTCCCACCCCGAATACCATCCGCTGCCCAAGGGTACCATTGACAAGGCGGTCAGCGATGCCATCAACTATTCTGACGGAAAGAGCTCGTTTACATACTACATCCTGTCCTCTGGTGTGCGCGTCTATGCGCAAGACATCAAGTTTATTGATGAGCAGGATCTTTCCGACAACAAGATTTCGGCGATGGCCGTGACAAACGACGGGCGGTACACAACCGTTTCGCTGAGCATGAGCTGGCAGGTACCCTATACTGTTACACTGTCAAACTCGCAGATGAAGATCTCATTTAAAAACACCTCGTCCATTCCGGCAAACCTTGCATCACTTAGCAAAAACCCGTTGTTCTCCAACGCGACATGGTCGGGCTCTACGCTGACGCTTGGAATTAGAAACGGCGGTCTGATGGGCTACCAGGCTTCCTATAACGGCACAACACTCAACCTAAAGTTCAACAACCCCGCGCCCATGCAGAGCGCGTCCAACAGCTACGGTTATACGCTGAGCGGTGCTAGAATTGTACTGGACCCCGGTCACAACGACTCCGACCCGGGCGCTTTGGGCTTCTACCCGAACATGCATGAGCGTGAGATAAACCGCGCCATTGCAGCAAAAACCAAAGCCATCCTGCAAGATTTGGGCGCTTCGGTACAGGTCAACCCCTCCCCGTCCAGCTCTTCACTTGCCGGGCGCATCGCAACCTCACTCTCGTTTGAGCCGCATCTGCTGATATCTCTGCATAGCAACTCGGGCAGTTCGAGTGCGTCGGGAACCGAGAGTTACTACTTTAACTCATTCTCACAACCACTTGCAAGCTATGCGGCAAAGCGCGTTTCTTCGTCTCTGGGCATTACAAACAGAGGCGCTAAATTCTCCTACTTCTACATGACGCGCAGCTTCGCGTTCCCCGCGACGCTTACCGAGTACGGCTTTGTGAGCAACCGCTCGGAGTACGAGCTGCTCGTCAGCTCCGCTGGGCAGACCGCAGCCGCACAGGGCACGGTTCGGGCGATCATCGATTTCTTTGAAAGCCGATACGGTTCTTCCTCCACGGGCACCGAGTCTACCGGCAAGGTCGCCACCGTCAATGTAACCGGTGTAACGCTTGACCAAACAAAACTGACGGTGGAGGTGGGCAAAACCGCCTCGCTTGCCGCAACGATAGCCCCCGCAGACGCAACCAATCAAAACCTTACGTGGGTAAGCAGTAACACGTCGGTTGCCACGGTGGACGCAAACGGCATTGTTACGGGTGTTAAAGCAGGAACTGCCAAGATTACCGTAAAAACCGAGGATAGGGGCAAGAGTGCCGTTGCGACGATAACCGTAAAAGAGGCATCCTCGTCGTCTTCGTCCAATCCATCCTCCTCCCCATCGTCCGACCCATCCTCTTCAAGCCCGTCCTCAGGTAGTGGGGAGACCACCATTGAGCTTAATATCGATGAAATTGGCATGAGCGTTGGTGCGGACGACACGCTGGTTGCGATTATAAATGGAACAGCGGTTTTGGGTACCGATGTCAGATGGAGCACTTCCAGTTCTGCTATTGTCACAGTTGACGCAAACGGTAAGATTGTATCGAACAAGGCGGGAACTGCCACTATAACAGCAACCACAAAGGACGGCAAATACTCTGCAACCTGTACTGTTAACGTGAGCTAAAAAGCCATGGCGTTCATAACAAAAGCAGCCCGCCGTCGCGGGCTGCTTTTTGCTGCCGATTTCGCTACCCAGTGCCAATAATTATTTGACGCAGCAGCAATATGTTTGTATAATTAGATAATGCCTACGAACCTTATGGATGGGAATTAAACGAACATGAGTAAACAGATTACACAGAGTATTGACCCTACCGAACTTGCGCGTCAGGATGATTTTGCACGGCGGGTCTTTGATATAAACGATGAGCATTTTCATAAAACGGGCACACAGCGCCTTGCCTTAACCCACAGCTACGGCTGCCAGCAAAACGTCGCGGACGGCGAAAAGCTGGACGGTCAGCTTGCGCGTATGGGCTACGGCTTTACCGACAACCCCGACCTTGCTGATATCATCATCTACAACACCTGCGCGGTGCGCGAGCATGCGGAGGATCGGGTGTTTGGCAACGTGGGCGCCTTAAAGCACAACAAGCGGCGCAAGCCGGATCTGATTATCGGCGTGTGCGGATGCATGATGCAGCAGGAGCATGTGAGCGAGAAGATGCGCAACCATTACCCGTTTGTCGACCTTGTGTTTGGCACCTACGCCTCGCATAAGCTGCCCGAGCTCATTTACACCTGTATGACGAGCGGTCGGCGTGTGATGGATATTGGCGAGCAGGAGGGCTACCTGCCTGAGGGTCTGCCCGTTCGCCGCAGCGGGTCGCTTAAGGCGTGGCTGCCGGTGATGTATGGCTGCAACAACTTCTGCAGCTACTGTGTCGTGCCCTATGTACGCGGCAGAGAGCGTTCGCGGGATAGTAAGGCGGTCATTGAAGAGGCGCGCACTCTGGTTCGTGAAGGCTTTAAGGAGATTACCCTGCTTGGGCAGAATGTAAACTCCTACGGCAAGGGTGTACAAGGCGAGCTGTCGTTTGCCCAGCTCGTGCGCGAGATAGACGCCATCGACGGCGATTTTCGCGTCCGCTTTATGACAAGCCACCCGAAGGACGCAACCGAGGAGCTGTTTTTGGCGATTGCCGATAGTAAAAAGGTGGAGCGGCATATCCACCTTCCCGTGCAGTGCGCAAGTGACCGCATTTTGCGTATGATGAACCGGGGCTATACCGCACAGCAGTATCTTGATAAGATAGCCCTTGCAAAAAGCATCATTGACGGGGTAAGCTTTACCAGCGACATTATTGTGGGCTTTCCGGGCGAAACCTATGACGATTTTAAACAGACCCTCTCGCTGGTAGAAACGGTGCGCTACGATGCACTGTTTACCTTCATCTATTCCAAACGCGTGGGAACAAAGGCAGAACATCTTGAAGACCCCATCCCGCACAAGCAAAAAACCGAGTGGTTTTCGGAGCTTTTGCGGGTGCAGTCTGCAATTGGCAAGCAGCGCTACCACGAGCAGATTGGCAAAACAGTGCGTGTTCTGGCGGAGGGGCAGGGGCGTTCGGGCGAAGGGTGGTTAACGGGTAAAACCGAGCATGCCGTCGCCTGCGAGTTTAAAGCACCGCCCGAGTATACGGGACGATTTGTAGATGTCACGGTTACCGATGCGCAAAACTGGTCGCTGGTTGGCGAACTGATAGTATAAATAATAACTGCACAGCCCGAACAACCGGGCAGAAAGAGAGATAACACATGGAGAACATCATTCAAACAACGAAGAATCTTGGCAAACAGATACAGGCAAACGAAGCATACATTGCAATGAACAAGGCACGCGAGGCGGTAGACGCAAGCGACGAACTGCAGCAGCAGATTCAAGAGTTTACCATGCTCAAAATGACGCTGAATCAGGAGCTTTCCAAAGAGCCGCGCGACGACGCAAAGATTGCTTCCCTAGACGAGCAGATTCGCACGCTACACAAGACGGTGACCGAAAACCCCGTTATGCTTGTATACAACGATGCAAAGCTTGCGTTTGATACCGTGGTGGATATGGTAAACAAGATTCTGTCCGCCAGCCTAAACGGCCAGGACCCCGAAACTGCGGATCAGATTGAAAGCTGCGGCGGCAGCTGCTCGTCCTGCTCTGGCTGCCACTAATACAGAAAGCGACGCGTTTTGCGCAGGAAAAGCTAGTTTTTAACGACTGGTGTATCTGTGCTATTTCATCGGGGGAAAGGGGACAGGCAACGTGGCAGAGCTGTCACCAATGATGCAGCAGTACCGGGCAATCAAGGAGCAGCATAAGGACTACATCCTGTTCTTTCGCCTGGGTGATTTTTACGAGATGTTCTTTGACGACGCGGTTACCGCGTCCAAGGAGCTTGAGCTTGTTTTGACTGGTCGCGACTGCGGGCAGGAGGAACGCGCGCCCATGTGCGGCGTGCCCCACCACAGCTGTGAGGCGTATATCGCCCGCCTTGTCAAAAAAGGGTACAAGGTCGCCATCTGTGAGCAAACCGAAGACCCGAGTACAGCAAAAGGCATAGTGCGCCGCGAGGTGGTGCGCGTTGTAACCCCGGGCACCGTGATCGAAAGCAGTATGCTTAACGAGGCGGAAAACAACTATATCGCGGTGCTGTATATCCAAGGGGGATATGCGGGTGCCGCGTATTCTGACATTACCACCGGCGACATCAACCTTATTGAGCTAAACGAGCAGGATATTGTTTCCGCCGCAATCAACGAAACAGGGCGGTTTTCTCCGAGTGAGGTTTTATTAAACACCGAGGCGGGGCATGCAAGGCAGCTGACTGGATTTTTAAAGGAACGCATCGCCTGCGTTGCTTCGGTGCTCGGTGACGATTATTTTGAGGACGAGGTCTGCGTACAGACCGTGCTGACGCACTTTAAGCAGCAAAGCCTTGCACATCTGCAGCTTGACGACAAGCCGTTTGCCGTAAAGGCGCTGGGGGCGCTATTGCGCTATCTGGGCGAGACGCAAAAAAGCGGTTTGGAACGCCTTATCTCATTAAACCTGTACGGCGTAAGCCAGTACATGAGCCTCGATGTCACGGCACGCCGCAACCTAGAGCTGACCGAGACCATGCGTACGCGAGAAAAGCGTGCGACTCTGTTGTGGGTACTGGACAAAACCAAAACGGCAATGGGCAAGCGCCTGATTAAGAGTTATATCGAACAGCCGTTGCTTAACCCCACCATGGTCATAAAGCGCCTGACTGCGGTTGATGAGCTGTACCACGACACCATGCTGCTAGGCGACACTCGCGCGCAGCTTGAGGGCATCTACGACCTTGAGCGCATCATGACGCGCATTGTGTACGGCAGCGCAACGCCCAGAGAGCTAAAGGCACTGTCTCAGACCGCGCAAAAGATTCCCGCGCTCAAGGAACGGCTTGCCCAAACAAGGTCGCGCCTGCTGCAGGAGTGTCATACCCAGCTTGACCCGCTTGTCGACGTTGTAGACCTCATCGAACGCGCCATCAGTGACGACCCGCCCATTACCCTCAAGGACGGCGGCGTAATCAAGACGGGGTATCATCAAGGCGTGGATGAATACCGCGAGATCATTCGCAATACCAAAGAGTACATCGCCGAGACCGAACGCCTAGAGAAAGATAAAACGGGCATCAAGACGCTAAAAATCGGCTACAATAAGGTGTTCGGCTACTATCTTGAGGTATCCAAAAGCTATACGGGGCAGGTGCCCGCCGACTATATTCGCAAGCAGACGCTTGCCAACTGCGAGCGGTATATCACCGAGGAGCTCAAGCAGCTCGAAACCCGTGTGCTAGGCGCAAGCGAACGGATTACGGCGCTAGAGACTGAGCTGTTTTCCGAGGTGAAAAGCGCGGTTGCCGCCGAGCTACACCGCATTCAGCTCACGGCGCGTGCCGTTGCGCGGCTTGACGTGCTTTGCTCGTTTGCGTTTGTGTCCCGCGAGCGGGGCTACACCCGCCCCGACGTGGATGTTTCGGGCGAGATTGTACTCGACGAATCCCGCCACCCTGTCATCGAGGTCATTCTCGCTGAGCAGTCGGGGGGCAGTGCGCCGTTTGTTTCCAACAACGTGCGTCTGGATATGGACAAAAACCGCATCGCCATCATAACAGGTCCCAACATGGCGGGTAAATCCACCTATATGCGTCAGGTGGCATTGATTGTGCTAATGGCGCAGATCGGCTGTTTTGTGCCCGCAAAAAGCGCAAAAATAGGCATTGTAGACAGCATCTTTACCCGCGTGGGCGCGTCGGACGATCTAGCGACGGGGCAATCCACCTTTATGGTGGAGATGAATGAGGTTGCGCATATCCTAAAGAACGCAACGGCGAAAAGTCTAATTATCCTTGACGAGATCGGCAGAGGGACAAGCACCTACGACGGCATGAGTATTGCCCGTGCGGTGCTCGAATACATAGCGGATAAACGCCGCCTTGGCGCAAAAACGCTGTTTGCAACCCACTACCACGAGCTGACTGAGGTTGAAAATCAGGTGGATGGGGTGCTCAACTACAACATCGCGGTAAAAAAACGCGGCGACGATATCACCTTTTTACGCCGTATCGTGCGCGGCGGCGCGGACGATAGCTACGGCATTGAGGTGTCTAAGCTGGCGGGGATACCCGAAAGCGTCATTACCCGCGCAAAGGAGATTTTAAAGGGCTTAGAGGAAGGGTGTGACATCACCGTCAAGCGCAGTATCCGCAAGGACGACGCGCAGGACGAGCAGATGCAGCTTACACTCGAAGGCGGAAAGAACAGTGAGATTATCGAGCGGCTGCGCCGTATCGACATGAACACCCTTACACCGATTGAGGCGCTTAACCTGCTTTACGGCATTGCCGCCGAGCTCAAATAATAGGGGGGAGGGGAACGCCATCCCACGGATAAACATCCTATCAAAACACGTTTCAGAGCTGATTGCCGCGGGTGAGGTGGTAGAACGCCCCGCCTCGGTTGTCAAAGAACTGATAGAAAACTCCATCGACGCGGGCGCGACTGCCGTGACGGTGGAGATTCAAAACGGCGGCGTGTCGTTTATCCGCGTAACCGACGACGGGTGTGGCATCGCCCGCGAGGATGTAACCAACGCGTTTGTCAGCCATGCCACTAGCAAGCTGCTGGATGTAGAAGACCTTGACCGCATTGCCACGCTCGGCTTTCGCGGTGAGGCGCTCGCATCAATCTCGGCGGTTTCGCGCGTGACGATGCTGACCAAAACGGCACAGGAGCTAGCGGGCACCGAGGCTGTTGTGGAGGGTGGTAGCACCGTTACGGTGAGTGACGCGGGTTGTCCCGTGGGCACAACCATCCTTGTGCGCGACCTGTTTTATAACACCCCCGCCCGTATGAAGTTTTTAAAAAAGGATGTTGCCGAGGGCAACGCCGTTGCCGCCTGCGTACAGCGGGTGGCGCTTTCGCACCCGGAGGTATCCTTTCGCCTTATCCGCGAGCAAAAGACGGTGCTGCATACGGCGGGGGACGCAAGCCTGCTGTCCTGCGCCTACGGCGTGTTTGGCAGGGAGTTTGCCGCAGGGCTTATCGAGACCGCTCACGACTACGCGGGGGTATCGGTCAAAGGGCTTGTTTCAAAGCCTGAAGAAAGTCGTTCTACAAGAGGGATGCAGCATTTCTTTGTGAATGGGCGCTATGTGCGCACCCGTACCGCCATGGCGGCGCTCGAAGAGGCGTTTAAGGGCAGCATCATGGTAGGGCGTTTTCCATCCTGTGTACTGCATATAGCCGTTGCTTACGATACTGTGGATGTCAACGTTCATCCCGCGAAGATCGAGGTGCGCTTTGTCAACGAGCGCGCGGTGTTTGACGCCGTGTACTTTGCGGTAAAAAATGCGCTGATAAAGGCCGATATGCCCCCAAAGCTTTCGTCAGCACAGACGACAAAGCAGCTGTATCACGCAATGCAGCCCCCGCAGCCCAAAGAGACTGTCGAGCAGCAGCGGATTTTATCCGCGCCGCCCAAACAGACGGTACCCGCGCAGCAAAGCCCCGCACCCTTTGTTCAGATGACGGCGCAGGAGTACCGCGCTGCCGTCATTAGTCCCGACGAACCGAAGCTTTCCCTGCGGGATGATGTAGCACCCATATACGGACAAAGAAGAGCCGCTATAATGTGGACGCCGCCGGAGAAGGCGTCGCCCGCCCCGCCTACACAGGCGGTGGTGACCGAGCCCGTATTACATAATCAACAAGCCGAACCAAAACCGATTGTCGAACACAAGCCGCAACCCGAGCAGACGCCGGTTCGCCTGATTGGCGAGGCGTTTGATACCTACATACTCGTGCAGCGGGGCGACGACATCCTGGTGGTGGATAAGCACGCCGCTCACGAGCGAATCATCTACGAGCGGCTTAAGGCGCAACACCGCACACTGGTTTCGCAGACCTTGCTTTCGCCGGTAACGGTAACCCTGCCGCAGGAGGAATACACCGCCGTCACCCAAAGCTTGGCGGCACTAGAAGAGATGGGGTTTCACTTCGAGGATTTCGGAGGGGGAGCCATCCTTGTGCGCGAATTTCCGCTTGAGCTTGCAAAAGAGGATATCGCAGCGGTGCTTAGTGAGCTTGCAGATAGCCTGATAAAGGGCAAACGGAGTGTTACGCCGCACGTAATCGACGAGCTGTACCACTCGATTGCCTGCCGTAGCGCGGTGAAGGCGCACGATACCTCCGATAAGAGCGAGCTTACGCGTCTGCTCGACATCCTCGCGCAAAACTCCGAGCTGCGCCACTGTCCGCACGGCAGACCCGTTGCCGTTGCCATAGAGAAAAAGGAGCTGGAAAAGCGTTTTGGCAGAGTATAGTCCTACTGCAAAGCAGAACGACAAAAGACCTTTGCTGGTGGTGATCGTCGGTCCCACCGCGTCGGGCAAAACCGCCCTTTCGCTTGCACTTGCGAGGGAATTTGGCGCGGAGATTGTATCGGCGGACTCAATGCAGGTATACAAAGGTATGGACATTCAGACCGCAAAGCCGACAACCGAGCAGATGTCCGAGATACCACACCATCTCATCGGCGTGCTTCGTCAGGACGAAAGCTTTAGCGTTACCCAGTATCAGTCACTTGCCACGGCTGCGATCGACGATATCCTGTCTCGCGGCAGGCTTCCGATTCTGGTGGGCGGCACAGGGCTGTACATCAGCGCGGTGGTGGATAATACGTGCTTTGGCGATATGGTAATCGACCCCGCCATACGCCAGAGACTGATTAAAGCGGCAAATGAGCAGGGCGGGCAGCAGCTGCTCGCGCGCCTGTCGCTAAACGACCCTGAGCTTGCGGCAAAACTGCACCCGAACAACCTAGGGCGTATCATCCGTGCGCTGGAGGTGTTTGAGGCAACCGGCAAAACCCTGAGTGAGTTTCAGGCAAACTCAAGGCTTACCCCGTCGCCTTATCAGGTGCTGATGTTGGGCGTTACCTTCAAAGACAGACAGCGGCTGTATGACCGCATCAATGACCGCGTGGACGAGATGCTACGCATGGGGCTGCTTCGAGAGATAGAGGAAATGCGAAACGCGCCGCTTTCCCACACCGCTGCAAAAGCAATCGGCTGTAAGGAGCTGAGCGGCTATTTTGACGGAACACTGACGCTCGAACAAGCGGTGGAAAACCTAAAGCGTCAAACCCGCCGCTACGCAAAACGTCAGCTTACATGGTTTGGGCGGGATGAGCGGGTGAACTGGCTGTATCAAGAGAACGGCGACGTAATCGCCCGTGCGCGGGAGCTTATATTGCCGTATCTTTCGGGTTGTAACTTGCTATAACATTTAAGGTGGTGTACGACTTGAACCGAATTCTATACCGCATCATGGGGGCTGCCATATCCATAGTCGTGCTCTGCTATCTGGGGTATCAGATCTACAACAATATGCTCACACCCTACCGCACCGAAACCGCATATGAATACGTGCAGTCCGATTACGTTGCGGCCGACGGCGTGATTGTGCGGGATGAGCTTGTGCTTTGGGCGCAAAACGACGGCGTAATCAGTTATCTGTACGAGGACGGTGACAAGGTTTCGCTCTCTATGCCTGTTGCTCAGGTGTACCAAACCGAGCAGGATGCCGCAAATCAGACCACCATCAAAAAGCTGGAGCAGGAGATTGCGCTACTCGAACAGGCGTCTGCCCCCGGTCGTGCGGATTACATCAACGCCGAGGTATTAAACGGGCAGATCAGTGACCGGCTTGCGCGGCTTTCCCACACCATCCAATCGCGCAGGCTGTCGGGTCTTGATGGGGTAACAACCGATTATCTGATGCTGCTTAACACTAGGCAGATTGCAACCGCAAGAGCTACTAACTTTGACGCGCGCATCTCACAACTCAAAGATGAGATGCAGTCGCTCAAAAGCTCCACGCAGTCGCCTCTCTCAACGGTCACTGCCAAAAAGCCCGGCTATTTTGTCGGCATAGCGGATGGCTACGAAGAGACCCTGACCACCGACCAGGCGGAGGCGTTAACGCCATCCTACCTAAAACAGGTTATCGACACCCGCCCCAACGCCAATGTGGTGTCGGGCGCTGTCGGTAAGCTGATTACTGGCTTTGAATGGTATTACTGTTCGCTTGTGCCCAATGAAGCCGCCCCGCGTTTTCGCACTGGGCTTACGACCTCGGTCACCTTTCCCTTTTTGTCTAACACCGTGTACTCGGCACTTGTTACCTCAATTACCCCAGAGGACGGTACGGACTATACGGCGGTTACCCTGCGTATCAGTAACATCAACGCAGAGGTGTGTACCATGCGCACCCAAAGGTCGGAGATTTCGTTTGCCTCTTATCGTGGGCTAAAGGTACGCGCGGACGCGCTGCGGTTTCAGAATGGCGAGCCGGGGGTTTACGTTGTAAACGGCGCGGGTGTTCGTTTTAAGAAGCTAGACATTGTGTTTTATGGTGACGGATATGTGCTTTCTAGGCAGCGCACCGAAGACGGGTACCTTGCCCTGTATGACGAAATGGTCATTGAAGGACGAGAGCTTTCACAAGGCGCATAGGAAACGATTGTATTACCTGATATACCAATGTGTGTATATTGGACAATCCGTTAAAAATGCGATACAATAGATAGGTAATGGTGTCGGCGCAAATTGCACAACTGTTCACAACATATTTGTTGACATCATGCGTAAAAAATTAGATAATAAAAAGAAGAAATGCCTGCCGACGTGCCGGCGGTCCCGCTTTATTGTTGACTAGACAACACATAATAAGCTTTGGAGGGTTGGCTGTATGAGCTTTATGGACAAATTTAAGAACATCATGGGTGTTCCCACCGACGAATACGATTATACCGAGGATGAGATGCCCATCAGCAGAGCGGAACATTCATCGCAATCAATATACGAAGATGCGGGTTCCAAAAAGAATAAGGTAGTCAACATCCACACCACAACTCAGGTTCAGGTCGTTCTAGTCAAACCCGAGCGGTTTGATGACGCAAGTTCAGTGGCGGATCATCTTAACGCAAAACGCACCGTGGTGCTTAACCTAGAATCAGCCAACAAAGACGTTTCACGCCGTATGATCGACTTTTTGAGCGGAGTAGCCTATGCAAACAACGGGCAGATAAAGCGTGTTGCCAACAGCACATTCATTATCACGCCCTATAATGTTGACATCATGGGTGACCTGCTTGACGAGCTTGAGAGCAGCGGCGTTTTTTACTAATATAGATTATTATGAATCTTTCTTCGGGGCAGGATAAGCTGCTGGCGGCAAGGGTGGCCGATGCAGTACACAGCGCACAAAACAGGCATCAAACCAAATTTATTGGTTTTTTGGGCGAGCATGACGCCGCAGCTGCGGCCGACATTGTACGCAGCCTGCACTACACAGCCTATCGTTTCTTTGGCGGGTACGAGGGCGCGGCACGCGTTTTTCTCGGCGTTTTTTCAGCTTATGACGAGCAACTGGACCAAAGCTTTCCCATTTCGCCCATAACGGTTGTGTATCGAAAGGCGAATACGCTCTCTCACCGCGACTTTTTGGGTGCACTACTTGCGCTGGGTCTTACTCGTGACAGCGTGGGCGACATTTTAATTAGCGAGGGTGCGGCGGTTGTGTTTGCTACCGAGCCGTGCGCTTTGCTAGCCGCAAGCGAGCTTACCAAGGTTGGCTCGGTTGGGGTAGAGGTTATGCATGGCATCACGGTGCCGATAGAAGTAAAAAGAGAGTTTGACACAATCGAGGGTTCCGTCGCCTCGTATCGGCTTGATTGCATGGTGGCACTTGTCACAAAGCTCAGCCGCGAACGCTCATCCGCGCTCATCACTTCAGGGCTTGTGGGTATAAACGGCAGACAGACGGACAATATTTCGTATAAGCTTTCTACCGGCGACTCCTTTTCCGTCAGAGGGTACGGAAAGTTTATATTTACCGAGGTTAACGCCCTTACCCGCAAGGGAAAACAGCGTGTTACAGTGCAAAAATACAAATAATAAAGCACAGAAGCAGGGAGGTTTGCGCGATGCTTTCACCGGGGGATATTAACACCAAAAAATTTGAAAAATCAGCATTTGGCTACCGAATTGATGATGTCGACCAGTATTTAACGACGGTGGCCGAGGAGTATGCTAAGGTACTGCATGAAAACGACGAGCTCGAGAAGAAGATTGTGGTACTGGCGGACAAGCTTGAAGAATATAGGGAGCAGGAAGCCAGCTTAAGTGCTGCACTGCTCGGCGCGCAGCGGATGGGTGATAAGCTCATTGTCGAAGCGAAGGATCAGGTTGCAAAGATCATCGGCGAGGCGAATGCCCGTGCGGCTAAGATTGTGGATAACGCCCAGCGCGAGGTTTCTAGGGAACGTGTCGAGCTTGTACGCGTACAGCAGGAGATTGCTGCGTTTAAGAGCAGGCTGCTTGCCATGTATACCTCACAGATGGATATGATTAAGGCTTTGCCCGACGCCGACCGTTCAAGACAAGAACAGCCCGTGGCACAGCCACAGCAGGAGAAACCCTCGCGGTTTGTTTACAGCGACGTGCAGGAGGCAGAGGCGGTAAAGCCAATTCAGCAGCCCGAGCCAGAGCGCATGACGTTTGAGGACACACCCGAAGAGATATTTACCGAGCCGGCAAAGCACGTTGCTGCAGAGCATCAGCCCGAACCGACTAAGTACGCGCAGCCTGAGCCGCAGCGTCCGGTCAGTGCGCCCAAGGGGTTTGTACCAAACCTTGCCGACGACGAGATCGCCGAAAGTCCGTACCAAGCACAGCCCGTTAGCCCTACAAAGGCAAAAAAGCCTGTGTTTGGCATCGATATCCCGTTTGAAGAGAATGCAGGGGACGACATTCCGCTTGCCGCCGACCCGTCATCCTCCCGGTTTGGAGAGCTTAAATTCGGTGCCGGCTACGATTTGAACCGCGACGGCAGCTTTGGTATGGGTAAACGCAAAAAGAGATAGGGGCTAACTGACAAACTTTATTCAGGAGCTTCGCAGACTTTTAAGGGGAGAAGTAGTAAATGCCACAGGATTACAACGGCACATTGAACCTGCCGAAGACCGATTTTTCTATGAGAGCGGGATTACCGCAAAGAGAGCCTGAGATGCTCAAACAGATGGAGGAGCAGGGGCTGTACTATAAAATGGTCGAGCGCAATGAGGGTAAACCCCTCTACGTATTGCATGATGGACCGCCCTATGCAAACGGCGACATTCATCTGGGCACTGCGCTCAACAAGGTGCTCAAGGATATTATCGTCAAATACAAGAATATGGCGGGTTTTCAGTCGCCCTACGTACCCGGCTGGGATACCCACGGACTGCCGATTGAGCTCAAGGCGATGAAGAAGATTGGCGCCGCCAACATCGGCTCGCCGGTAGAACTGCGCCGCCACTGCCGTGAGTTTGCGCTGGGCTATATGGAAAACCAAAAGGAACAGTTCAAACGCCTCGGCGTTTTGGGTGATTATAACAATCCGTATCTTACCCTAACCGCCGATTTTGAGGCAAAGCAGATTGAAGTCTTTGGAGAGATGGCCAAGAAGGGCTATATCTACAAGGGCTTAAAGCCCGTTTACTGGTGCCCCGAGTGTAAAACGGCACTTGCCGAGGCGGAGATTGAGTACGCCGAGGATCCGTGCTATTCCATCTACGTCAAGTTCGAGGTAAAAAGCGACAACGGCGCGCTTGCACGCATAGGTGCCGACGTAAAAAACACCTATTTTGTCATCTGGACCACCACCACATGGACACTGCCCGGCAACGTGGCCATCTGCCTGGGACCGGAGTACGAGTACGCCGTTGCCAAGGCGGGCAGCGAGTGTTATGTGATGGCGAAAGAACTGATTCCCGCTGCGATGAAGGCGGCAAAGATAGAGAATTACGAGGTTTTGCCCGTTACCGTTATGGGTAAGGAGCTTGAGCATACCGTCGCTCGCCACCCGTTTCTTGACCGCGACTCGCTGATTATTGTGGGCGATCATGTCACGCTCGAAAGCGGTACCGGCTGCGTACACACGGCGCCTGGTCACGGTGTAGAGGACTTTGAGGTTTGCCGTAACTACCCCGAGCTCCCCATCGTGGTTCCGGTGGATTCCCTTGGCATATTGACCGAGGAGGCAGGCGAGTTCGCCGGTCTTACCACCGAAGACGCCAATAAGAAGATTGCGGCAAAGCTTGAGCACACGGGCAACCTGTTTGCGATTGAAAAGATTATTCACCAATACCCGCACTGCTGGCGTTGCAAAAGCCCTATCTTGTTCCGTGCCACCGAACAGTGGTTTTGCTCGGTAGATGGATTTAAAGAGGACGCGGTAAACGCCATACGCTCGGTGGAGTGGATTCCCGCGTGGGGCGAAGGGCGCATCGAAAACATGGTGCGTGACCGCAGTGACTGGTGCATCTCACGTCAGCGCACCTGGGGCGTACCCATCCCGATCTTTTACTGCACCGACTGCAAAAAATATGTCATCAACGACGATAGTATCAAGGCGGTTTCCACTTTGTTTGCTAAGGAAGGCTCTGACGCGTGGTATATCCGTGACGCGATGGACATCCTGCCAAACGGGTTTGCCTGCCCCCATTGCGGCGGCAAGCATTTTACCAAAGAGAACGACATCATGGACGTGTGGTTTGATTCGGGTGTATCCCATGCCGCCGTGCTGATGCAGCGCGATAATCTGCACTGGCCTGCCGACCTTTACTTAGAGGGCGCCGACCAGTACCGCGGATGGTTCCAGTCCTCGTTGCTTACTTCGGTAGCATGGAAGGGCGTTGCCCCCTATAAGGCGGTCTGCACCCACGGTTGGGTGGTGGACGGCGAGGGACGCAAGCAGAGCAAGTCGCTCGGCAACGGCATCGCGCCCGAGGATATCATCAAGGAGTACGGCGCCGATATCCTGCGCTTGTGGGTTGCTTCCTCCGACTATCACGCGGACATCCGCATCTCCAAGGACATTCTAAAGCAGCTTTCCGAGGGTTATAGAAAGATTCGCAACACCGCGCGCTATATCCTTGGCAACCTGTATGATTTTGCGCCCGACACCGACGCCGTTGCATACGATGAGCTGACCGAGCTAGACCGCTGGGCGCTCATGCGGCTGGATGATGTGATTAACAAGACGCTTGAGGCGTACAACCGTTTCGAGTTCCATATCGTATACCATACGCTTCACAACTTCTGCGTTGTGGATATGTCCAACTTCTACCTCGACGTCATTAAGGACAGACTGTATGTTGAGGCGGCAAACAGCAAGGCAAGACGCTGTGCGCAAACCGCGATGCACTTGATACTGAGCGCGCTTACCCGTCTGCTCGCGCCTGTTTTGGCATATACGGCGGATGAAATCTGGAGCTTTATGCCCGAGAGCAAGGCGCATGACAAGGGGAGTGTGCTGTTTAACGATATGCCCACACCCGTGCGCGATAGCTATGACCCTGCGTTTGTTGAGAAGTGGGCGAAGATAAGCCTTTTGCACGATGATGTAAAGAAGGAGCTTGAAAACCTTCGCGCGCAGAAGATTATCGGCAAGTCCCTAGACGCGAAACTTACGCTGTATGCGACAGGCGAGGCGTACGACTTCGTCAAATCGGTGCAGGAGATGCTGCCGACCATCTTCATTGTCTCGGAGGTTGAGGTTGTAAACGGCGAGGGCGGCGAGATGAAGGGCGAGTTTGAGGGCGTTACCGTCACCGCGCAAAAGGCAGGTGGCAACACCTGTGTGCGCTGCCTAACGCACAGCGAAACGGTGGGCACCGACGCGCAGCATCCAGAGATCTGCGTGCGCTGCCGCGATATCGTTAACACCCTATAACCTGATAAATATGTTTGTTACGCGAAAAGCGGTGTCTCCGTTTTTCGCGTAAGGTTTGTACCGGACACAGCTGAGAGCACAACGCCATGACGGAATTTTCGGAGGGAATATGATTGTTTATATCGCACTTTTTTCGGCGGCACTGCTAGTAGCGGCAGATCAGCTGATTAAATATCTGGTTCTCGAGAGTCTGACAAAGGTCGCCACATTGCCCCTGATTGAAGGGGTGCTCCACCTGACCTATGTAGAGAATCGCGGCGCTGCGTTCGGCATATTTCAAGGTCAGCGGTGGATTCTAATCGGGGTGACTGGTGTTGTTTTGCTTGCCGCAATCGTGTTTTTGCTTAGCGGCAAACTGACCGAACGCCTGATGATCTGGGGCGTTGCGCTGATTATTTCGGGCGGAATCGGCAACCTAATCGACCGCATCGCCCGCGGCTTTGTTGTGGATTATGTGGATTTTCGTCTAATCAACTTTTATGTGTTTAATCTGGCGGATGCCTGTGTGTGTATCGGCGTCGGTC
>JAEZVA010000010.1 GCA_023443315.1 Bacillota bacterium
GTGGTACGCTCCGTAATCAGAATAAGAGCTAGTATACCGCATTTTGTCTGATGGCACAAGGGCTAATTTTACCACTAAATCTCACGGCACAGCCCGTTTGTCTATTTGCCAAACAAGTCTTTGAGCAACCGGGCATAATCAGCCGTATGTACCAGGCTCATCTCGCCATGCTTCATGCCCTTGGCGATATACAGCTCGCTACCCCCGATACACTCATGCAGCCGTTGTGCCGATTTTTTCATGATGCCCAGTTCCTTTGAACCGACGATAAGTAGCACCCTTGCAGTTGTGTGCGAAATCGCATCCTTTATCGCGTATGTCCCGTTGCTTACGGTGATGTTTATAAGCGACTGCTTGCTGATCTGCAGGCTATCGTGATAATACGTTTCGAACAGGTGGTCGGGCACGCAGAGCGATTTTGCCTGCAGCCTTGCAAACCACCGCTTGGCAATCAGCCCGTAAAACAGCCCATAGGATGGCGCAGTCAGCGCGGTTGTGCCCTTTATCGGGTACACCAGCGCGCTTTCGAGGATTGCGTACCGTGCAACATCGGGTCGCTGCGACAACACCTCTGCCGCTATCTGCGCGCCGATAGACAGCCCGCCAATCGCATAAACAGCGCCGCCGCATTGCTCGTCGATGTAGCGAATCAGCGTGCTCGCCGAAGCCTCGATGCTTGTAAACGCCGTTTTGCCGTCGGCGCCATGCCCGTCGATAATCGGGGTAACCACATGATAATCGGGCAGGCGGCTGATGACAGGCTGCCACGACCAATCGGATAGCCCGCCGCCGTGCAATAGGATGATGGTGGGGTTTTGATTGTCTCCTACCTCGGTAAACAGCATCGTTTTCGTCCTTTCACAGTAAGCAAAAACCTTGAGGGGATAATCAAGTTGCGGTGCGACGATTAAACCCTGAGTAGACCGCGAAAGCCTCTCGCTCCATAGTACGACTGTGCGCCGTTGTGGTACACAAACACCCTGCCGTAGCGGCGGTCGCAAAACAGCGCGCCATCCTGACTGCGGATGTCGGTGGGGGTAAGTACCCAGCTTGAGGTTTTTTGGTCAAACTCCCCGACGCGCTGCAGCTGCCGGTACTGCTCCTCGGTCAGCATCTCGATGCCCATTTCGTCCGCCAGCTCCGCCGCGCTGGTTTCGGGTTTGTGTTCCTTTCTTGACAAGCGCGCCTCGCCGTCATAGCAGATACTCCTGCGACCTGCGGGGCTTTCTGCCGCGCAATCGATGAACACAAGCTCGTCCGTGTTGCCATCACAGGTGACGACATCCGGCTCGCCGCCCGTCTGCTCCATGCGGTAGAGCGACCACAGGGCAGTGGGATGTGCCTCCAGTCTTGCCTGCACAAAGTCCCATGTAAGGCTTTGGTGCCGCCGCATGTTGCTCTCGAAGCGGGCTTTTAGCACGCCGAGCAGTTCTTCGCTTTGGTGGTGGGGTAATGGTTTGGTGGGTTGGTTCATGGTGTGTCCTCCTTGGGGGTGGATAGGGTGGTGTAACACCATCCTATCATATAACAAATATCAAAGAATGCAATATTCACGGTTTGTCATTAAGTAAAGAATGCTGCGAAGAAATCTGCCGTAACTCGTGTTTAATTTCCTGCAATTCGTTTGTTTGTTTATTTATAGTCTCTGTTAATCGCTCAATATCACCTTTGGAGGAAAACATGGTAGCGTAATTCTCAATATTCACGATAAAACTTTCATCATATGAGGTCTTATCATCTTCATAATGAAATGTACCTTCGAGAGGAGCTAAGTGTGGATTCTTTCTAATTCGGTTAGAGCCAAAATAAACATGGTAACTTTGTCCAATTCCTAAAACAAGTTCTTTCTCTTTTAAGTTAGTTAAATCAGGAGCAAATTGCGGTTCATTAATGCTGTCTATAAACTCTTTCTTAAATTCAATTCTAATATGACGTGCAACCCGTTTTCCATAATTGGTAAAGCGAATCCCAAAATAGGTACGATTCTCATACAATATTTCATAAGTAATAAATGCTCTATTTTCTTCTTCGTACTGTTTCTTAATTTCTATTACCTGCTCTCTGGTTGCCTTTGCTGAGCGGTAATTGAAAAAGCAAATGAGCGCGGTAGCGATTACATATACCCCTGTAATGATAACCATAATCCAGTCTGTTATTGTAGGCATTTCTTACACCTTTCATATGAGTAAATAAAAGTAGAAAGGACACACTTAACTACCGAAAGACAAAAGCCGCACTCGCAACCTCAACCAACATTTTACCACAAAAAACAAAAGAAGTCGATTCTTCCCTTGGAATCGACTTCTTCATGCGTTGTAAACGGGCGTGCAAGCCCAAGCCCAGCGAAATGGGCTAGCGAACAATATGGACGGTACCATCCTTGCGCGGCGGCGCGGGCGACTGCTTGCCGATATAGCCCACGGCGGCTGCGGAGCAGATTACGTGCTCCTTCGGGATGCCGAGTTCATACAGAAAGTCGCGCAGCGCAGGGTCGTTACGCAGCCAGTGCAGCTGGTTGATATAGCAGCTGCCAAGCCCAATGGAGTGCGCAGCCAGAAACAGGTTCTCGAGCGCAAGGGCGCAGTCTGCCATCGCGTTCTCGTAGCCCGGGCGGTTGGAGGCGATGATGAGGGTGGGCGCACGGTAGAAGAAATGGTACCCCTCCTGCTGGGCGGCACGCTTTGCGCCCTTTTTGGCGGGGTAGTCGTCGTCGGGCACCCACCGCTGAAACGCCTCTTTTACAAGGGAGTTTAGCTTATCCAGCACAGCGGGGTTTTGAATGGCGGTAAACAGCCAGGACTGGCTGTTGCTGCCGCTGGGTGCCCATATGGCAGCCTGCAGCAGCGCGTTCAGCTGCTCGGGTTCGAGCTGCCTGTCCTGAAAGCTGCGGATGCTTCGGCGGGTGTGGATGCAGTGCAGTACGTCGTTTTGTATCGGTGTCATTGTTGCGCCGCCTTTCGTTGTAGTTGTAAGTCGTTTGCTATTGCGGGCTTTCGTGCAAAACAGTGGATAGACAAAAGGGGTGCCCCGCGGGGTCGAACAGGACGGTTGAGGTGTCGAAGTACTGCACATCCGCCTTTGTTGCCCCGAACCGTATCGCCTCTGCTACAGATGCTTCGAGGTCATCCACATAAAAATCGATGTGCGCCATCTGTTGCTGCTTGTCTTTCTGCCAAGGCCACACGGGGGGCTGATAGTCTTTGACCGTTTGAAAGACCATGAGCAACCCGTGGGGGGTGCGAATGACCGCCCACTCCTCGGTGGAGAGTTCTTTTTTCCAGCCGGATAGGTTGACATAGAAGTCCGCTAGCTCGCTTGCACACGGGCAGTCAAAGGCGATGCCGATCATTGACTGAATCATTGCTATCCTCCCAAATCACAATAGTCTGTTTTCTTTTTTCTATAGAAAAGCGGTTTATCGGTTAAATCAGCTTGGTGGGGTGATAAACCTCTTTGCAGGCAGGGCACAGGTACTCGACGTTTTGCTTTTTGTGGGTGTATCGGCTGCGCAGCAGTTCTTTGCCGCAGCTTGGGCAGATTACCGCCTGCCCTTTTATCAGCAGAACCGCCGTCTCGCGCGTCAGCTTCGTGTTGGATGCCATAGCAGACCACCCCTTCGCGTTGTTACTTGACGCCAATTCGCATCCGATAGCAAAAACGAACCTCGAACCTCTTATCTTGAAAGATACCCCGAATAAGCGAGGAAAACAGGTCAATCTCATCTTGGATTAGAGCCCTATCCTTCTTTAGTATGCTCTGCAAGCCCCCTTGACTAAGCGCGATTAAAATAAACCGCTCGGCATCACAGGGCTCGGTGTTTAAGAACACGACCTCACGGCAGTACTTAAAATACCCGCTGCCTTGAATATGCGAGAGATGCTTGTTTTTGTCCCAGCGCGAGAACGCAGTACTCAGATCGGGATGGCTTTTTTCTACTGCATCCACCTTTGTAAAAAGCTCGTTGTAAGCCATTTCGGCCTGCGTGTTGCAGATGGGCGGCCAATCGTAATCGATGGCGGCAAAGACGCCGCACGTCTTAAGGATGCGGTTTATCTCCGCCAAGGTCAGGTCTGGGTTCATCCAATGAAAGGATTGCGAGCAAACCACCGCGTCCGCGCAGCCACTTTCAAGACCTGTATCATGCGCAAATGCCTTGCGAAATGAGATAGCATCGTCTGCCTTTTTACTGGCAACACAAAGCATATCCTCACTCGGTTCAATGCCGATTACACGATTGCAATGGCCCTGCCATATGGCGGTGGATAGCCCTGTACCGCAGCCCAGATCAACAACCAAATCGGGCGCGCCGCCCAGGTATTGCGTAATAATTTCTATCGGCAGCAACGGCATTCTGGGTCTTGCCGCCTCGTAGGTATCGGCAAAGCCCAAAAATCGGTTCTTGTTTTTTGTTGAGATATCCATGCGTACCTCCCTCATTTTCGCAACGTATGAAAATTTGGTTTCATTTTAACACAGCACGAAAAGGAAGTCGAATACATTCTCAAAATCGACTTGCTAAGGTAAATAGAAGTAAAGCAAGTGACCCACCCATTCCTTCGCCAGAAGCTGTAATAGCTTGTTCGTCGTATTTGTCGCCATCGCGCGCTCCTCGACCAGAGTTCAGATGATGTGTGCTTTATGTGATGCCGGGCGCCGACACCTGCCACCAAAGGCAGTCGGCGGTTTGGCGGTATACCACAAAGCCGTTTTTTTCGAGCACCCGTTGGGAGGCGAGGTTGCTTTTGTCTGTTTCGGCAAGCACAGTTTTTACATCGGGCTGAGTGAACGCCCACCGGCACAGGGCACCAACTGCCTCTGAGGTGTACCCCTTGTTTTGAAACAGCTCGTTTGTGCCGTACCCAATCTCCACCGCGCCGCTTGCATCGGGAGCCCCCTTAAAGCAGGCACTGCCAATTGCGGTGTTTTCCTCTTTTAAAACAAACAGCCAAAAGGTGTTCCACAGGACGTTTTTGTTATCTGCCGCAATCGCCTTCGCCTTCTGTTTGGTTACCTCTAGCAGGTGCCCGATGATGGCTTCGCCCTTGTAAACCAACCCAAGCTTTGCTTGAAGGGATGCAAGATCGGCCGCCAAAAGACCGACCTCCTCACCAGAAAGCGCAAGGATATTCAGTCGTTGCGAGGTAAGCTTCAAGTGTACCACTCCCTCTTTGTTAACGGTAACTAAAAATACCAGTATTATTTTAGCACATAGCAAAAAAGAAATCGATTCTTTACAGAAGCGACTTTTGCTTTAATAAGCAGGGGAAAACACGGGTAGCAGCATCAAGCTTTAGGCTGTCTTCTCGATTTTCTTATTTTCAATAACAAGACAAATGCAAAAGCATATTTCAATAAATACCATCATTAAGGCTAACATATATGAAGAAAAGCTTAGGCCAACAAACAACGCTGCGATAGGTATTAAAATAGATAAAACCAGGTATGTTTTTGACAGGTACAGCCAACTGTAAGGCATTAAGTGTGCACCAAAGATTATTGCAATAACCATCAGCATCTTCTCAGGAATCGCTTGATAAATCCACATAGCGATTAACAGATACAAGATTTGATTTACAGAAAAAAGAATACCTAGCTTCGTTAATGGGTTTTCTTTGTGGCTAAAGTCTATTTTAAGGATTTTGGAGATAAAGAATGCGATTGGAAGTAGGGGGGCGGTACAGCAAAATGTCATGAGATTTTTTGTTAAAGCAGGTAGGTTCAATAGCTGTACTATTAAAACAGCACACCATATAACAACTGATGCCATTATGAAATGTAATCCCTTTTTCTGATTTTTTGCACAATCCAATCTAAGCTCTTGTAAGTTCATAATACCTCCCAATTTATCATGTTGCTGTGCGCATTGTATGGCAGACTAACTACGTAGTTTAAGCAAGAGGTCAGTAATCCGTTCGGTGCAGTCCGCTTTTCTGTATTCGGGTTTTCTCCAGGAATCCGAAAGAGGAAGGTTGACGTTATCTTTTGCGTCTTTCCCCAAATCCCACTGCCCGTTCTCGTCCTTGTTGTTCTCTATCCAGTCTATTGCAAAACGAAGCTTTGCCTTTGCAGACTGGTATCCAGATAAAACATCAAGGGCTGCCAGATACCAGTTTGACTCCTTTGACGCAAAGACAGCGGGCGGTGTATTCAGCGGCTTGCCGTAAACATAATAAAGCCCATTGGGCTTTGCAATGATGTAATCCAGCAACCGAGCTTCTGTTTCTTGTGATAACACACCCTGCAGTAAATGAATATGGTAAAAATCCGAGAAGTCCAGCTCCCGTGGGCCTCTTGGTTTGGAGGAGAACTCGCATCTGTACGCGTCTAAATACGAATCATTGCGATACGTTCCGCATTCAAAGGCCTTTTCAATAATCGTTGCCCAACGCCTCGCGAATGCCAGTGCAGGTTCGTTTTCGGGGTCAAATATTCTTATCCATGCCGAGAGCATAAGCTGTGTAAACAGCGCCCAATCATGGGACTTTTCCGAGTAGGCGTCTATCCTTCGTTCGCCAACCAAACAAGATCTCATGCAGGTAACGGCCTTGCGAATTGGCGCATCCTTTATGGTGAATCCGAGTGCCTTTAATCTACGCAAGGCCTGTTCTGTGGTTAATGGATGTCGTTTATTAGGAAGAGATAAGCAGTGGAAAGATAGTCCCCAAGTACCGTCCTCGTTTTGCAGATCGAGAATCTCTTTGGCTAGTTTACCGTCTTTATAATTCACTTATCTTTCCTCCCCAACAATTAGACTACATCGCTTCCTCTTGTGATAAAGGCATACTCGCTTTTTTATCCTTGTTTTTTACCATGCAATAGGCAACAATCGCGCAGATGACATCGGCGCAAAAGATGAAATGAAAAACGCCCAAAACCACCGCATAGAGCGTCGTAATCTTCTTTTCCCGTCGCGCCCGAACCAAGCCGCCGATGCCATAGATTGAGGTCAACAACAGTAGCATATAATCAAACCCCATCAAAAACGGCGCAAAGAGAATAGCCCCCGGAAGGGAAGCAAACAGCAGACCAATAAAGAATATCACCAGATACACAGGGATATGTACCAGCTTTAATACCATATTCCAAAACAAGAAGTATCTGCTTTCGCCCCCATGGGCTACACGCAACGCCACAAAGATAATGTTAATAGCGAAAAGTACAACAAAAAGAACCACCCAGATAATTAAGTAAACAAGCATCTTACTATTAACATCGGCTCGCTCGCTGAGGGCAGAATAAAACGCAACCAGATACACAAAGGGCAAAACAAGTAGTAGCAGTGGCAAAATTCGTTTCTTCATTATACTGTCTCCTGTTTAATAAAAATAGGTAATTTAAATGATTATAGCACAACGAATTTAATCTACAATAAAAAGTTTTGCGCCCGTTTGTGTATGCGAGCGGTGGGGATGAATCTCATCCGAGACCTGATAGCTCATTCCGGCTGTCAGCGTAAATACCCTGCCGTCCGCAAGCTCGGTTACCAGCTCGCCCTCCAAAACCAGCAGCACATGCCCGCGCGTGCACCAGTGGTCGGCAAAATACCCCGGGGTGTACTCGACCATTCGCACCCGGATGTTGCCAAGCTCTAGGGTACGCCAAACCGCCTCGCCGGTTATACCGGGATGCGTCGTCGGCTCTATCTTGCTCCAGTCGGCGGTGCAAAACGGGACATCTAAAATCTTCATGTTATGACCCTTCCTTTCAGCGCGCGCCCATGCTAGCTAAATAACGCATATTAACCAGAACCACGTTGCTATTCCATCAATTTTTGCTGTTAAGCCTTTTACCGCAGCGCAAAATCGGCACTTTCAAAAACATGCTTTAGTTCACACAGGCAAAACGGGTGACCGGCGGGGTCAAACAGTACCGTCCAGTTGTCGGCAAACTGCTTGTCGGCTACTTTTGCGCCGCAACTGACCGCGTATGCAACCGCTTTCGTTAAGTCGGTTACCACAAAGTCGATATGCGCCATCTGCTGCTGTGCGTCAGGTTCTTCTGGCCACACAGGGGGTTGATAGTCAGGGTTTCGCTGTAAGGTGATGTTAGGATATGCGCCCTGACCTGCCCCCGGCGCACCCGCGACGGCATAGTTCTCGTCATGAAACGGGATCTCCCAATTCAGCAGCGCGGCGTAGAAGTTTGCCAGCGCGAGCGGGTCTTTACAATCCAGTGTAAAGGCGTTCATTTTGATGCTCAGTTTATGCTCCATTGCGTTTATCCTCCTGTAAATAATGTCCGGTAATTTATTGCCATTTTAACACAAAGCAAAAAAGAAGTCGATTCGTTTTACGGAATCGACTTTTCGCTGTTCTTATCAAACGTAGTCAGGGCAAACTATTTGGTGCAATCAAGAGTTAAAACCTGATGTGGATATCGTTGGCCACGAAGGATTTCATCCTTCATTTGCCCGGTAAATTTAAAGCCCAAACGCTCGGCAAGCTTCATTGAGCCCGCGTTATCAATATAAATCACGGCGTTGATGTAGTGTATTTTCATCTCGCTTTTGGCAAATGCACAGATGCTCTTTAATGCTTCTAGCATATAGCCGTTGCCCCAAAAATCCGGGTGTAGATCGTACCCGATATCGCAGCTGTTACTGGCTATATCCCAGTTATGAAAGCCACATGTGCCAATCTTGGTGCCGTCGCTCTTTTTTACCAAAACCCAGCGATGATGCGGTCTTGGCTCGGGTTGCAGATAGGAATTGATAATTTCGTCAGCGCCGTCATAATCGGTAACCGGCTCGGCGTCGAATAGGTACCGATTAATCTCGTTGTTTGAGAAATGTGCAAACACAAACTCTCTGTCGCACATTGATATGTTCTTTAGTAACAGTCTATCGGTTACTAGTTCTTTATAAAACATTGTCGTACCTCCATAAGATAGAGGGTTAAACAGATGTTGCCCTCCAAATAATTGTGTTTTTCATACCTTGCAAGTCTCCTTTCTTTCTTATTTATTAAAACACCGATGGGTGTTATAACCAAGATTATTTAAATAATGGATAATTTGCTTTTATTGTAACACAAAACAAAGAAGAAGTCGATTCCTTCACAGAACCGACTTCAATGTGATAATTTTAATAAGCAGTGGAGCACGACGGACGATGAAAGAATGCCAACTAGGTTATAGTGCCCTACTCAAATAAACCATATCCACCAACTGAACCCCGTTATCAAACATGGGGTGGTCGTAATTGTCTGTGAAAAAGTTTTTTACCCGATGCGAAATCTCAAAACCGTTCTTTTCGTAAAACCGCAGTATCCATGGGCTGTCGCCTGTACCCACAAGCATGGTGGTGTACTTGCCTTTGTAATAGGAAAAAATGTACTGCAACAGCTTGCCGCCATACCCCTTGCCATGCCATTGTTCATAGGTGGCTATGTTTTTTAGCTCACACACGTCATCGCCTTCGCGGGTAACGACGCACACGCTTTTTAGGTCGCCGTCATATAACGCAAACAGATCTCCTCGCTCTAAGTAGAGGTCTATCATGGATTCTTGTTCATCCGCCAGCAACAGTAAATCTAAAAACTGCTTTTTGTTTTGGGTGATGTGTTTTATCTCCATGGTGCACCGTCCGTTCTTTTGCTTTTTGTAGTTGCATTTCCATTTTAACACAAAGCAAAAAAGAAGTCGATTCTTTGGCAGAAGCGACTTCTTTTGGGGGTTTGGGTAGATGGGGGTGGGCGGAGGGGGGATAAAGGGTTTGGGGGTGGTTATATGTAGAAATAAATTGTTAAATTAGCGTATAATTAATAAACATTAGTGAAAGTTTAAAGTCTTAATAAATGTAAAATATGATTAATACAAGACGTTGCGTACTTAATTAAACTATTAAACATTATCTGGCTCCAGCTCAACCGCCTTTTGCTTAGAAGAAATCGCTTCGTCATATCGTTTCATTTCATGAAGAGTGACGCCAAGGCTGTTGTGATATTCCGCATTATCTGGCTCCAGTTCAACCGCCTTTTGCTTAGAAGAAATCGCTTCGTTATACCGTTTCATCTCATGAAGAGTGACGCCAAGGCTGTTGTGATATTCCGCATTATTTGGCTCCAGTTCAACCGCCTTTAGCGTCGCAGAAAGCGCTTCGTCATACCGTTTCATTTCATGAAAAGTGGCACCAAGGCTGTTGTGATACCTAGCATTATCTGGCTCCAGTTCGACCGCCTTTTGCTTAGAAGAAATCGCTTCGTCATACCGTTTCATTTCATGAAGAGTGACGCCAAGGCTGTTGTGATACTCCGCATTATCCGGCTCCAGCTCAACCGCCTTTAGCGTCGCAGAAAGCGCTTCGTCATACCGCTTCATTCTATGTAAAATGACACCAAGTGTATTGCTATACCGGGCATTATCCGGACTCAAATCGATTATTTTTTGCATATTGGATAATGCATCGTTAAAACAATTCGTTCGGTAAGACGAAATTACATCTCTATACATACGCTGAATATCCGAGCGAATTGTGATTTGCCTTACGGCATCGTTGATTGAGGATTCCTCATCGGAAACTATTCTACTATTATAAGTATCTTGAGACGCTTCTTTACTATTAAGACTCCTGTCGGTAAAACTATCGATTGCATCTGAAAGTATTTGATATCTTTTTTCTGCATCATTCAAGAATTCTTGTTTAGATGGCATTCTGTAGTCAAGTTCAGCACCTATAAGATATAACACTTCGTCAAATCCATCATGTTTTATATAATAACCATTTGACCGTGTAATAAATTTCAATACCTTCCCTTCTAAGTTATCGGATTTATATAGCATCCAGTATGGATATTTAAGTTCGCCATTTCGAAACTTTTCACTGTTATTTAGTAAATAGTCCATAAGGCTATCATCGTTTCCCGCATAACCAATGAAGATAGGATGATACTCTGAAAAAATAATATCTAGTGCTGTTTTCCAATTGGTATGAAGCTCTTGAACTTGATCGCACCTATTTGCAGGGTCGAATAGCAGGTCACGGTGTATCTTAACAATTATTGGGCGCTCTACTTGATTGGTTATATAATGAGATAGTGATTCATGTCCAATTACTAATGGAATTTTTTGGTTGTAATAATTTATAGCATCTTCCGCTAAATGGTCAAAATTTGTTGTTATAATAACTCTATGATTAGTTTCAGTTACCAAATAAGATAACATCACATACCCTGAACTTGGTTTAGCATGTTCCATCAATTTCTCTAAGAAATTGTATCCATCAGTTGGATTTCGTTTAAACCGTTTTTCGTAGTATTGACTGTAAAAACTATACTTATTGATCTCCGTTATTCCCAATTTAGCTTTCCATTCCAAGTAATCATTATAATTGCGTTCTGATAGTTCTTTGTCCCAAATATTAACAAGTTCCTGTCCTGTCTTAATTCCTGACGTTTTCGATGCACCAGCTCCAAGCACAAAACAAAACTTCCTTGCGTGAGGACCCGATGAAACATCTTTTATTTCATTTATAAATCCGTTTAATGAAAGTTCATGATGATTCATTTTTGGGCTCCTCCTTCATATACATACAACATTACAATATTTCTATTATAACCCAAATCCAACAACTTCCGCAAGCCATCTTCTATAAATAACCAAAATTCATCCCCATTTTGACATCAAACCCAAAAAAGAAGTCGATTCTCAACAGAACCGACTTCTTTGTTATTCTCTTGCCGCCTACCGCTGACCCATCACGCGCTCGTAGGCATACCCTCTGTCGCTTGTTATGGCGACCGGCTCCAGCTCAAAGCAGACCACCGCGTGGGGCTTGAGCTCGATGCAAAAGCTTGCGCCGTTTTCCAGCCGTTTAGTGGCAAGCAGCGGGGCGGAAGCATCCCGCAGGTTTTTGAGCTGCTCTTTACTTAGGCCGGCGGGCTCGCCCAGGTCGTGCCATACTTTGAGCGGGTTGCAGCAGTCCTCATCCACCGTGCGGGTGAGCAGGCAGTAGCCTGTGGTTGCCGCCGGCAGGGTGAACGACAGGTGTAGGTCTTCGTCGCTTAAATTCCACGCCACGCCGACGGTCTTGCCGCCCGGTGTGCGCACGACGATGCAGTCGTCGGTGCGGTGCAGGCAGTCGCCGTGCAGGCGCTTGAAGAACGCAAATGTCCAGAAGGTGGGCTTGGGGATGCAGCCGTTGGCAAGCAGACCAAACCCGCCGTGGAACGGCGTATAGGGCACGCCCAGCTCCTCGAACACATCGCCGAACGTCCAGTAGGAATAGCTTTCGTTCATGTCGCCCATGCGCGCAAGCATGGAGGCGGTGTACGCCGCGTTGTAGTTGGTGTCGTGGATGGGCGCATTGGGCACATAGGAGGTGTTAAACTCGGTGATGTGAATCTCCATGCCTTTGTACTCGGCAAAGCTGTCTACAATCTCGCGGGTGGCTTGCAGGGGCTGCATACAGGTAACGGGGTCGTGAAGCTTCACATAGGCGTAGTGCCCGTCCCGCTCGGGGAACTCGGACACATAGTGGTGGCGGGTGACAAAATCGACTTTCAGCTTGCGCTGCTGACAGAATACGAGGAACTCCCGAACCCACAGCTCATCCTCTACGCCGCAGATGGCGGGTCCGCCCACGCGAAGGCGCGCATCCACCGCCTTGATGGCGTGAAAGGACTCCTCAAACAGGCGGAAGTACTCTTGCATGTCCGCATCCTTCCAAAAGCCGGGGAGGTTTGGCTCGTTCCATACCTCAATGGGCCAGGTTAACACCTCATCCGTACCGTAGCGCGCCATCAGGTGCCGCAGGGTCGCCTGCACCATCGCGTTCCACGCCGTATAGGTCTTGGGCGGGGTTACGTTGCCTTTCCAGTAAAACACCGTTTGGTCGCCCGATGCCATCTTCTCTGGCATAAAGCCAAGCTCAAGAAACGGCTTGATGCCTAGGCTTAGATACCCGTCCATCACGCGGTCAAGGTAGGTGAAGTTGTATTCGGCGCATGTGTTGCCCGCCTCGTCGGTGTACTCCTGATAGATTGCCATATCGTCGGTAAACAGCCCGTGCCCGCGGATGTAGCGAAAGCCAATCTGCTCCTGCACCATCGCAAGCTGCTGCATGTATTCCCCCTGCAGGGCAAGCCCCATGCGCCCGGTGCCGACACAGTAATCCGATTGATTGCGAAAGGGTGCGCGTGCTTGTTCCGAAATCACATAGGTCTTTGTCTGTCCCACTAAAAATCCTCCTGATTAATTAAGTGTTGATTTGATATTTCTAATATGGGTTATGCCGTTGCCACGACACAAAAGGTTTTGCTTTTGTCTGTTAAGGGCGCGCCGCAGACATCACCGTAAAACGCGCAGCCCGAAAACCCCGCCTCAGTAAGCTGGGATGCAAAAGAATCCACATCAAACGCCTGATTCCAGATGTTGTAGCAGTTTAGCTGTGTTTTTGTTACGACCAGATACTGCTCGAGATACGCCTTGCACTCCTCGTAGCGGTAGCTGCTTTTGATGCACAGGTAGGGCTGTTCGCTCCAAAACCCGCTGTCTTGATACTCTACTGTCTTGGTCTCGCTAATCTCGTTGTATTGGTTTAGGGTAAACCCATCTAAAATGAGCAGCCCGCCGGGTTTGAGCGCGGTTCGTATTTTTCGTAGCAGCAGCGCGCGATCCTCCGGGTGGAGCACGCCAAAATCACAGTAGATGAGTGTGACGACATCAAACGCATTTGCGTAATCGATTGTAAGGTAGTTTTGATAATGGTAGTCGATTGCCCTACCCGTTTCGCTCGCCTGCGACCGGGCATAATCAATCGATCGCTTTGAATAATCGACCCCCGTCACGCGAAAGCCGAAGGAGGAAAACGCCTGCGCATAAAGCCCCGGGCCACAGCCCAAATCGAGCAGGCTGCACATGCTTGGGTTATGCACCAGAGAAGCAATCCATTTTACCGATGCATCGATAAACCAGTGCTGACGGGACGCCGCCTCCAGGTCAGGGTCAAGATGCGCCGCCAGCATGTATTTTGAGATATGTTCATCATCCCAAAACTTCGAGGTGCTTTGGGCGAAGGGGATGGGTTTTTGCGCGAGGGACTCTAACAGCTGGGTATACATGATATATATCCTCCTGTACATGTTAAAAATCTGAAATACATCAAAAACATGTTTCCTTAACACAAGCAATTATATACCTAATTAACTTATATTGTCTACGAAAATTTTCGTAAGCCAAAATGCAAGCTTTTGCTCGATTTTATTCGGACATTATTAAAGTGAATTAGATATAACATAAACTTAGTCATAAATAAAATCCATGTGCACATGGCACATGGATTTCATCTAAATTAGTTGATGATGCAAGTTGCATTTGTGTGGCGGTAGAGAGGGTTGCAACCTGCTTTTTGTTACCATACAAACGGGATTAAGCGGTATTTAACCTTTTCCTTATACGCACGATACCCTACTAGTTCGTTTTCAAGTAATCGTTCTTCATTTTTTATTCTCTTGGCAATTAAAAACGGATATGCAAGAAAGATCACAAAGGAATAGAGCGAACCTAAAACAAGAGGCATAGACAAAAACAAAAGTAATGTCACGCTGTACATTGGATGTCTGACAATACCATATAATCCTGTATCGATGACTTTTTGGTTTTCCTGCACTTCAATTGTTCTGGAAAGATACGTGTTTTCTCGAAGCACCTCTGCATAAAGCAGATATGCCAAAAGAAACACCACGGTAGCACCGATGGAGACACCTTTGGGCAAAACAGTCAAGCCAAAACGAAAGGTTAACCCTGCAACGATAAATCCTGTAAAAAACATAAGTCCGCTTAGTTTCACCACAAGGCTCTGCTCGCTTTGTTTTTCTCTCGCGTTCAAACGCTTTTTTAGCAGCTCTGGATTCCTAAACATCATAACAATACCGGCAAAAAACATTGGAACAAAAAGAACGCACATAAAAAGCCAACCGTTCCAATATGCAAAGGTGCCTGACGACAAAAAGAGCAACAGGCCAACGAGTACAACACCCAAAGCAAATTTGGCAATGGCTTGAATGAATAGTTTTATAGTCATAATAATACCTCCCCAATTTCCAACTTGTTGAACGTATCAAATCCGCTCATCAATTTATTACAGTTGATGAGCGGATTTACTTATGATTTTAGTTTAATCGGCAGGTATAAATTCATTTGATTATATCCAAGACCAGCTTTTATCTCATCATCAACATATATCATATGTCCGGCTTTTAGGCGGCTCG
>JAEZVA010000042.1 GCA_023443315.1 Bacillota bacterium
GCGACCATCAGGAGCACAGGCAGACTAATCATACCCAGAAAGCCGAAGTTTACAAGCCCGACATACATGCTCATTAGGGTAAGCAGCGGGTTAAGCCCTAAGCTCTGCCCCACGATACGCGGCTCGATGATATTGCGGATAATGGTGATGATTACATACATAATCAAAAGGCCCACCGCAAGACTGTAGTTGCCCTTGATGGTTTCTATAATAATCCACGGAATGACAATACCTCCGGTGCCGAGCACGGGGAAAATATCGACCAGTGCGATAAGCAGCGCCACGAGGATGGAGTTTTCCACCCGCAGAACGGTAAGCCCGATACACAGCTCCACAAAGGTAACGGACATAATAATCGCATACGCGCGAATGTATTTTAGTACGGTGTCGGTAACATAGCTCTTGGCATCATACAGCCAGCCGATGTATTTGGCAGGCAGCTGCTTGACAATAAACCCGCGGATGCGCCCGAAATCCAGGCTGATAAACACCGAAGACATGACGGCAAAAAGAAGTGCCAGCAAAAAGGACGGTACCCGTGTGGACACATGCGCAATCCACGACAATGCGTTCTTGGAGGTGTTTACGATAAAATCCTCCAGCGCGTTTGTCACGCTGTCCAAGGTTTCGGATATGGATGGGGACAAACCGGAGAAAAACTCCGCCGTTATCTCGTTTACCTTAACCAAGGCGGGCTCAAAGCTGTTGGTGTAGGCGCTCGGCAGCATCTCAAACAGCTGCATCACCCCAACGACGATGCGCGCACCAATCAGCCACAACAACAAGCCCAAAACACCATATGCGAGCATGATAACAACGATTGCCCAAACCTTTCTGCTGCCCTTCAAGCGTCGGTGCAAAAACTCAACAATCGGTTTTAGGCTGTAGGCAATCAAAAAGCCGATGAGAAACGGCATCACCCAAACCGCTACGTATTTTAGACAAAGGAACACCAGCGCAAGGATGACAGCCCAGTAAACGACGTTGATGATAAATGCGCGTCGTCGATTAACCTTGTCAATATTCATAGTGCAGTCCTGTCCTTTCTTTGCAAAATCATCACAGCGTCGCAACCCGTTTGATTTTTCGCCGTTTACAGGTGGATTTCTCCCATCTGTAAACGCTACTCTCTGTTTTTATGATGATTATATTCTGCATCGTTCTTTTTATCTTTATATATCCATACTACCGTGGTAACAAGTCTAAATCAAGTAAAATGTATGAATTTAAGCCATACTTTAATAAAATAAGTGTCTGATTCTCCCGTAAGCAGATTAGCAGTACCCCTTTAGTGATAACCGAAAGTCGCAATACTTTATTAAGAGAATAAAGCCGATGGCATTTTAGCCAGGTCATACAGAAAAGAACTGCAACCTGCACAAAATAAAGAGCATTATTGCTATAAGTCAAAGAATTTACGAGCGATTTAAAGCAGCAGTGAACTAATCGGCAAATTTGGCGGATATGCAATGTTTTAAGCCGTATTTCAGAAAGATTCTGGATTGAACAATCGTAAGTGGCATGGTATAGTGTATTTCATGCAAAAACAATCGTTTTCAATACAAGTACTATCGCGGTGTCTCACGTTAGATTAGCAGCAGTGACGGTGAGGCTTTCAAACACAAAAAAGGAGGGCTGCAGGGCATATGATGAGATATCTGCTGGTAGACACCAACGTGTTGCCAGATGTGTTTGCAAAGGTAGTAAGCGCAAAAGCGCTTTTGGCAAACGGCAGTGCCAAGACCGCGTCGCAGGCGGCGCAGATGGCAGGGGTTTCGCGCAGCGCCTTTTATAAATACAAGGACTGCGTGTTTGCGCAGAGCGCATCCCAAAAAGGCAGTATGCTTACCCTGACCGCAACGTTGCGGGATGAACCGGGCGTACTCTCCCGCTTAATCGGCGAGCTGTACGGCGCGGGCGTCAATATCCTGACGATTAACCAGAACATTCCCGTAGACGGCGTGGCGCTGGTGTCGGTCTCCGCGCGGGGCGATGCGTTGCGTATGGAGCTGGGCGACCTGCTTGCACATCTGAAATCGGTGCAGGGCATTGTGGATGTAAAGCTGATTGCCGGCGGGTAATGTACAAACAAGGCAAACGACCAAACAATACATTAGATAGCAAATGAACTTGAAGGGGACGATGACATATGGCAAACATAGCGCTGCTCGGTCACGGCGTAGTTGGTTCGGGCGTAGCGGAGGTTTTGCTCAAAAACAAGCAGTCGTTGGAGGCGAAGCTGGGGGAGGAAATTCACCTTGCGCATATCCTCGACCTGCGTGAGTTTGACGTTCCATATAAACAACGATTTACCAAGGACTTTGACGTCATTTTAAACGACAAATCGGTGGATATTGTCGTTGAGGTCATGGGCGGGCTAAACCCCGCGTACGATTTTGTTAAGGCAAGCCTTGTAAATGGCAAAAGTGTTGTATCGTCCAACAAAGAGCTTGTGGCATCCAAGGGTGCGGAGCTTTTGCGCCTAGCGCGGGAAAACAATGTGAACTTCCTGTTTGAGGCGAGTGTGGGCGGGGGAATCCCTATCATTCGTCCCATGCACCAATGCCTTGCCGCCAATGAGATTAAAGAGGTTGCCGGCATCCTAAACGGCACGACCAACTATATTTTGACCAAGATGATCCGCGAGCAGACGTCGTTTGCCGACGCGTTGGCTCTGGCACAGTCACTCGGCTACGCCGAGCGCGACCCGTCCGCCGATGTAGACGGACACGACGCCTGCCGCAAGATCTGCATCCTCGCTTCCCTTGCCTACGGCAAGCACGTCTATCCTGCGCAGGTCAAAACCGAGGGGATTACGGCTGTTACCCTTGCCGATGTGTCGTACGCCGAGAGCGCGGGTTGCGTAATAAAGCTGATTGGACGCTGCAAAAAGCTTGAAAACGACAAGCTAGAGATTATGGTCAGCCCTGCCCTGCTGCCCCGCGAAAGCCAGCTTGGTGGCGTGGACGATGTATTCAACGGCATCCTTGTGCGCGGCGACGCAACGGGCGATGTGGTGTTTTACGGCAAGGGCGCGGGCAAGCTGCCCACTGCAAGCGCGGTTGTCGCGGATATTATTGACGAGATTAAACACAAAGATACCATCCGCACCCTGTACTGGGAGGACGGCGAGGACAGCTACGTGCAGGACAGCGCAGACTACCGCACACGGCTATACCTGTGCCTGAAGGCGGACGATCAGGGCGCGGCGCTTGCGGTAGCACAAAGATTGTACGGCGAGGTTACCCCACTAGCGCGCAATGCCTCGGCGGGAGAATGTGCGTTTTTAACACCCGAGCGCAGTGAGCGGGAGCATTCGCAGATAAAGCAGGCGCTTTCCGACGCAGGGTACCCCCTTATTGCAAGCATACGGATGCTCGACTATTAATAGTATTTTGAAAGAAGCGTTTTCATGAAGATTATTGTTCCGGCAACCAGTGCAAATCTTGGTTCTGGCTTTGACTCGCTTGGGCTTGCCGTCAACCTGTATAACGAGGTTGTGATGGAGCAGAGTGACTGCATCGACATTGCGTCACTTGACAGCATCGCGGTGCCGACGGGTGCCGACAACCTCATCTACTCCGCCGCAAAAAGTGTATATGACGTGTGTGGCAAAAGGCTGCACGGGCTAAAAATTCGGCAGCGCAACAACATTCCGATGACGCGCGGCTTGGGCAGCTCGTCTGCCTGTATCATCGCCGGACTTACGGGCGCAAACGCCCTGCTGGGCAACCCACTGGACGAAGCGGCGCTGGTTAACCTTGCTGCTACCATCGAAGGTCACCCCGACAACACCACCCCCGCGCTGCTAGGCGGGCTTGTTACCGCCGTGATGGACAACGGGCGCGTATACTATATCAAGCAGGAGATTGTGGGCGCACTAAAGCTGTTCGCCTTTGTACCCGATTTTGAGCTTTCTACCGAGTTTGCCCGCGGCGTTTTGCCCGAAGCCGTCTCGCGTCGCGACGCGGTGCACAACCTGTCACGCGCGGCACTGATGTCTGCGTCACTGTTAGAGGGCAAATACGAAAACCTGCGTGTGGCAGTGGGCGACCGTCTGCACCAGCCCTATCGCCTGCCCTATATTGAGGGGGCGGATGCGGTGTTTGACCTGTGCTATGCTTTGGGCGCGTACTGCGTGTTCCTCAGCGGTGCTGGTCCCACCTTGCTTGCCATTACAGACGGCAAGGACACCCGATTTGAGAAAGCCGCGCGGGATGGACTTGACCGACTGGGCAAAGCGGCGTGGCAGATTCTGCCGCTTATCATCGATAACCGCGGCGCTCGTGTACAACACGTCTCTGCCGCGATATAAACCCTATCTCTAGCGCACAAGCTAAGTAACAGAGGTACGCACGCACATTGCCCCATAATAGGCATTGACATACATGGACCACAAGCATTAAATGCAGGGAGGAAACAGGCAGATGAGCCTAATCGTACAGAAATTCGGAGGAACCTCGGTCAAAAACACCGAGCGCATCTTTAATGTTGCGCGCATTGTAACCGATACCTATGCGCAGGGCAATGACGTAATCGTGGTGGTATCCGCACAGGGAGACACCACCGACGACCTAATTGAAAAGGCGGCGGAGATTAACGAAAAGCCCTCAAAACGTGAGATGGACGTACTGCTCTCTACCGGCGAGCAGATATCCATTTCGCTGCTTGCCATGGCGATTGAAAAGCTTGGCTACCCCGTGAAATCACTCACAGGCTGGCAGGCGGGCTTTTTAACCGACTCCACCCACGGCGACTCGCGCATCAAGCGCATCGACACCGAGCGTTTGACCAATGAAATCAACAAGAAGAACATCATTATTGTCGCAGGCTTTCAGGGCATTAACCGTTACGACGACATCACAACCCTCGGGCGCGGCGGTTCGGATACCTCCGCCGTTGCCATCGCCGCTGCCATGCACGCCTCGGTATGTCAGATCTATACCGATGTAGACGGCGTATATACCGCCGACCCCCGCCGCATTAAGAATGCGCAAAAGCTAGATGAGATTACCTACGACGAGATGCTTGAGCTTGCAACGTTGGGTGCGCAGGTGCTGCACAACCGTTCCGTAGAAATGGCAAAGAAATATGCAGTAAACCTCGAGGTGCTATCCAGTTTGGAGCGGGTACCCGGGACACAGGTGAAGGAGGCAGTCAAAGTGGAAAAAATGCTGATTAAGGGTGTAACCAGCGACAATAACGTTGCCAGAATCTCGGTGGTAGGGGTTCCCGACCAGCCGGGTATTGCGTTTAAGCTGTTCTCGCTCTTGGGTAAAAACAAGATTAACGTCGACATCATCCTGCAATCCATCGGGCGCGACAACACAAAGGACATCAGCTTTACGGTTTCGCGCGCACACAAGGAGCAGTCACTGGCACTGTTGAGAGATTACGCCGACACCGTCGACGCGAAGGATATTCTGTGCGACGACAACATCTCGAAGGTTTCGGTTGTGGGCGCGGGTATGCAGACCCATGCGGGGGTTGCTGCAAAGATGTTTGAGGCACTGATGGACGCCAACATCAACATTCAGATGATCTCCACCAGCGAGATTAAGATCTCTGTGCTGATTGATAAAAAGGATTCCGACAAGGCGGTTGCCGCCATCCACGACGCGTTTATCAGCTAACAAAACCCTTGCCACGCAAACCAAATATCGGTATAATCTTGGCGGAGAACCATCTGGTTTTCCGCCTTTTTTATATCAACTTGCAATAAAAACGGCGCGGGTGCGTCGTAATATATGTAAGCGCTTATTATACCAATTAAACTGATAATGTTTTCGAGAAAGCCCTTAGCTGCTAGTATTTCAAAGCTTGTAAAACGCCGACACTGTGAGGATAGAGATGCAAAAGCAAGATTGCGACAAAGACGTAGCGCAGTACTACGAAAAAGAACACAATACCCTGCTGCGCTATATCAGGCGTCGGCTTCGTAGCGCGTCAGATATGGATGTGGAGGACATACTGCACGAGGTGTTTGTGCGCATCTATAACCGTGCCGATGTATCCTACCCCATCGAAAACCTTGCGGCGTATGTGTACCGTTCCCTGCAAAACCGTGTTGCGGACTACCTGAGAAAAAAGCAACGCAACGCATCGCTAGAGCAGATGCAGGAGCAGGGCGACGCGTTGCAAGAGATGCTTAGTGACGCGCGCCTTGACCCCGCGCAAGTGGCACAGCGTGCTGAGTTTTGGCACCATCTCTCCCACGCGCTTGACACGCTTGAGCCGAGGCAGCGCACGGTTTGGATTGCAACCGAGATTCAAGGCATGAGCTTTGGGCAGCTCAGCGCGATGTGGGACGAACCGATTGGCACACTGCTCTCACGCAAAAGCCGTGCTACCAAAAAGCTTAGACAGGAACTACAAGATTTTTACGACATGAAAGGATGAAATGATTATGAGAAAAATGGAACACCTCTCTCGCATACCCAGACCCCTTCGCATCGTACTCATCACGGTATTTGGGGTGCTAGCGGCGTGTGCGTTTGCGCTGTTGTTTGGTTTATTTGTGATGCTGCTTTGGAACTGGCTGATGCCCGGGTTGTTTTCACTACCATCCATCACCTATCTGCAGGCGGCGGGTATTGTTCTGCTTGCCCGTATGATCTTCGGTTTTGGCAGTGACCGCCACGCACCGTCTGAGGAAAGGAAAGAAAAATGCGAAGAAGAGCATTGGTACGGCGGCGAGCATTGGCATGATTACCGCACCAAGTACGGCAACAAGGGCTGGCGCCACTACGATGCGTGGTGGAAACAGGAGGGTAAAAGCTCCTTTGAGGAATATATCAGCCAAATGGATGACAACGCAAAAGACGACGTTGCCGATACCCCACAGAATTCGTAAAACGGAGGTGCTCCACGTAGACCAAAAGACAGCGAAAAGGGACGCCTCTGCCATGGAGCATACCGCCAGCAAGGCGACCTACCTCTCGATGCAGCGTCTGGAAGAGAAGCCGCTATAGACGCTAGCATGCGGTACCTGTTTGCCACGAAAAAAAGCAACGAAGAACGCCGCCTTCTCCACGACTGATTGCGTAGGAGGCGGCGTTTATGTATTGTAGTTATTGGTCGATAAAAGTGTACCAAATACCAAATTAGCCATAGCATGTGACGGATAAAGCTAAACCTGCTTACCAGCGGTTCTTCACCTTTTCGGCAAAGCCGATCTTATCCTTAAACTTTAGTTCCGTGCCGTCCTCCAGCCTTGCGGTGCCGGAAAAACGCCCGAACACCTGATGCTGGTCGGAGCATAGCACAAGGGCGCTCATCTTTGCGGCGCGGTCAAGGATTGGCGTGAAGGTCATGTGCAGCGCGTCATCATCGGAGCCGATTACCCAGCTTTTTAGGTAATCGTACTGCCCATCGCGGTTTTTGGGGATATTAAACACCACGCGACCTAGCTTTCTTGCGCGCCCGTTATAAAACAGCATGTTCTCGGTGGCGTGGGAGGTATCGCCAAAGCCGTAGCCGAGGTTAAACCCAAACGGTACGCCCTTATAAAGCCCTGACATGCTGCTCCAATACCAGGTGTTGCTGTATGTCCATACGCCGCGTCCCCAGTCGAGCGTACCGAAGGCGCTGTCCGGCGTAAACTCATACACACTGCCGTTAAACTCTGCGCGCCCGCTTGCGCGCATGCAGTTTATTTTGCGGTTGTAGTAAAACGCCCGTTTTGCTTTGGGGAACGGAATGGCGATGTTCATCGATTCCTGCGGCTCGTCGGTCAAGAGAATATCCGCCGTAAACGGTTTGCCATCCTTGAAGTTTTTAAACTCGCACTGCAGGTGACGTCCCTGCTCGGTGATGCGAAACGAAAAACGGCAGCGGTCGTTAGAGACTAAAACATCGCCGTCGCAGGAGCTGCTCGGCATACGAAAGCTTCCGCAGGGCAGCAGGGTGGTAACACTGGCCGTATGGTGATACGCGCGGTCAAAGTCAACCATGCTTGCGCTGATAAACCCCATATACCCGTTGTCCGAAACGGTTAAGGCAACTGCATAGTGGTCGTTGCAAACAAGGTAATAGTCCCACTCTTTGATGCGCAAACGCCCCGCCTTTACAGACTCGCGGTCGTACTCAAGCAATGGTGTCTTGCTGTAGCCCGCTGTGCTTAGCCTGCCTCGGGTATCCAGAAGCGGTGCGGATGCAGTAATCTCTTTTTGCATTTCGTAACCCCTTTCCTGATGTTTTGCCGACTTAGTTACTTATTACTCTAATTATACCAACTATTGCATAAAAAACAAGAATTATATCGAAATATTTTATATACTATTCTGATTTTAACGGAACTATTGGGGTTTGAACACAGGTCTTTAGCACTCTCGTTTGTAGAGTGCTAAAATTAACATCCGTGTTACAAATCGTTGCTAATTTTTTCATAATCGGTGAGTACAATATAGCTGTAAGGGGGAGTAAAAAGGTCGGACGACATACTGGTAAATCAGTCAAATGCTTGTTCTTTCCCGACCCGCTCTCCCGTTTCAATACATTGGTTAACTATACTACACTTAAAAGGAGGATTCTTGTATGTTTAACCTTGTACCGTTTGAACGCCGGCAGCACAACGAACTCCGACGGCTGTTTGATGATTTTGAAAAGAATTTTTTTGGCGTAAGCGACAATTTTGCCGCATTTGGCACCGACATTGTGGACCAGGGCGACAACTATCTGCTCAAGGCGGATCTGCCCGGCTTTGCCAAGGAGGACATTGCCGTCAACATCGACGGCGACCGCCTGACCATCAGCGCCCAGCGCATTGAGGAACAGGAGGAAACGAGGGATAACTACGTACGCCGTGAGCGCAGCAGCGGTACATTCTGCCGCAGCTTTGACATCTCGGGTATTCGTGCGCAGGAGATTACCGCCGAGTACAAAAACGGGGTGCTTTCGTTAAGTCTGCCAAAGGATAAAACCAAAACAGAGCGCAGCCGTCGGGTGGATATCCAGTAGTCCCTCACTCGGTTTAGCGCAACACAAAAAAGGCGTCCCGCTTTTGTGGGACGCCTTTTCATATGAAGCAAAGACAGTATTAGCTGGCAATTAACCAGTGTAACTGCAATTAGCCCTTTATACTAGCACAATATCGCCTACAAAGGGGCTGGACACCGCCGACTTTGACGCAAAGTCAATCACGTATTTTGTGTCGCCGCTAAATGCCACCGCTTGGCGCAGGGTGATTTTGAGTATACAGGTTCCGGGGT
The DNA here is from genome assembly GCA_023443315.1 of Bacillota bacterium. GTDB lineage: Bacteria > Bacillota > Clostridia > Oscillospirales > Ruminococcaceae > Acetanaerobacterium. Next base: position 9,210 of record JAEZVA010000042.1, read on the forward strand.
CGCTTTCGTTTACGTGGCGATCATAAAAGGCACAAAACACCTCTTTAAGCTCGTTAACCAGCTCTTGATTTTCCGGCGCAGTAGGGCTGCCTATGTTCTCAGCTGTACCACACGCGCAGAATAGATCCTTGCAGATGGAGACATAGGGGTTTTCTGTAACCTCCTGCATCTTATGCGTGGCGGTATGTGTAAGGATGTATACCGAACCATCCTTATAATAGCCGTCAACCATGCGCACGCTTGGCTGACCGCCCCGAGCCGTGGCAAGCGCCATCTGCACGTCACACCCAAATTGCTGTTCTAGCAGCAGCAATGCTTCACAAAACTGTTCCACAACCAAAGCTCCTTTATTATTCCAAATTATACAAATCACAATATACCATTAAAGCAACATAAAGTACACAGGTTTTTTAAAACTTGTTTATAAATAGAAAATATGACTATATTTTTACAATAATTTCTTACTCATCTTTGTGATATTATCACGGTATTCTTATCGTTTTTACCGTAAAATAAGTATATCTATTTTCGTGATTTTTGGTGCTAAGTAGAAAGGGCGATAAAAATGAGTAAGGTACTAATTGTGGGCGGTGTGGCGGGTGGTGCGTCGGCTGCGGCGCGCCTTCGCAGGCTGGATGAACAGGCGGAGATTATTCTGTTTGAACGTGGGGAGCACATCTCGTTTGCAAACTGCGGGCTGCCGTATTACATCGGCGGAGAGATTACCGAGCGTTCCGCGCTCACCCTACAAACGCCCGAGAGCTTTCGCGCGCGCTTTCGTGTGGATGTTCGGGTACAAAACGAGGTCGTCGGTATTGACCCCGTCGGCAAACGCGTTACCGTCAACAACCGAAAAACGAAAGAGACGTACACCGAGTCTTACGATCAGCTGGTACTATCCCCGGGAGCCGAGCCGATTCGCCCGCCCTTTGAGGGCGCAAACGGCGATAAGGTGTTTACCCTACGCAATATCCCAGATACCTATCGCATCAAGGATTATATCGATACCCATAAGCCGAAAACCGCCGTTGTAGTGGGCGGTGGCTACATTGGTGTAGAGATGGCAGAAAACCTGACCCATTCGGGGGTAAAGGTCACCATCGTGGAGCTTGCCGACCATGTGATTGCCCCGCTCGATTACGAGATGGCGTGCGACGTGCATGGTCATATGCGCGAAAAGGGCGTAACGCTGATGCTTGGGCAGGGTGTAACCGCCATTGCCGATGTGGGCGAAACGCTGAAGATTACGTTAAACGACGGTGAGCTTTACGCCGACATGGCGGTGCTGTCTGTGGGCGTCCGCCCCGAAAGCGGGATGGCAAAGGCGGCGGGTCTTTCGGTTAACGCGCGTGGTGCCATTCTCGTCAATGAGCACATGCAGACCTCAAACCCCGATATCTACGCCGTGGGCGACGCGGTGGAGATTACTGACCTCGTCACCGGGCAATCGGGCTATATTCCGCTTGCGGGGCCTGCAAACAAGCAGGGGCGCATTGCGGCCGACAACATCGCGGGGATTCAAAGCGTTTACAAGGGGACGCAGGGCACGGGCATCCTCAAGTGCTTTGACCTAACCGTAGGCACCACCGGCATCACCGAACAACGCGCCCGACAGCTGGGGCTTGATTATGAAAAAAGCTACACCTACTCCGCATC
>JAEZVA010000045.1 GCA_023443315.1 Bacillota bacterium
ACATCGGTTACGAGCATCCCGTCCGGCGTCCATGCGTCAAAGACCACCAGCTGCGTTTTGTATGCTCCGTCCGGATACCAGATGGGCGTGAAGTGGACGCGCTGTTTGTACATGCTGTACAGGTTCTCTTTGAACTGAAACGCTGCGGAAAAGCCGCCGGTAAGCCGGTCGAGCAGCCTGCAATACTTATCGTACTTAAACTCAGGGAATAGTCCGACTACTGTCTGCACTCCGGTCGCCGAGCCGTTGGTGGATACGGCGGTACCCACATCGGCATTAAAGCCGTACCCGCTTTTCATGGTTTTACCTGATGCGGTCGGCACCTTTTCGTCCGGATTCGTTTGCGCCTTTGAAACATTCAGGGATGCAAAGTAATCGTGCCGTTCGTAAAAGTACTTGCCCATGCGCACCTTATCCGGAACTTGATAGCTCTCGGTGTAGCTCTCGCCGGTATAGGGGTCTGTATATGTTCTTGTTTCTGTTCGGTAGTAAATCTGAATCACAAACCACTTGTCCTTCTCACGGGCAGTGCGCTCACTGTAATCAAATATCTGTTCAACGAGGTAGCAGGAATAGGTATGCCAGTTTGCGCTTGTTTTGCGCGGAATACTGCGCATCGAGGTCGGGATGGTAAACCCGTCGTTTCGGTCGCGCCCTGTTGGGTTCGGTGGCATGTATTTATTCAGGTCTACAATTGATGCCGTAATGGAGCTTTTATCAAGCGTAATATCGCCGCTCGATTGAGCCGTGATGGTTACGCTTGTTTCATTGTTTGGGGTATGCCATTTTAACCAGACATACTGCGACGCGCCCTCCGGCATGGTAACAGGGAAGGTGATGCTGCCGTAGCTGCCCGCCTTTATTGTGACGGATGCTGGATTGCGTGGATTGGTATCCTCTTTGGCGGTGACGATAAACGAGGTAATAACGTCGGTGTTGACGCGGTACTCAATCTCGCCCTTGCCCGTTTCTTCAGTTTCCTTAAAGCGCACAGAGCCAAGCCCCAGCGAAGATATAATGGTGGCATTGCTTTTGATTCCGGTGATGCTGCCGCTGTAGGCAGGGTACCCTAAATCGTCACGCTCGAGGAACATGGCAAGCGGCAGATTTTGATGGGTCAGCAGTCCCATCTTGCTCTTGAGTGCACCGCCCACCATTTGGTCGTATATGGCGGCTTCAGTAGCTGTCATGGCAAGACTGATGCCGTTGTAGGTGAAGTACGCAATCGGTTCGATTAGCAGGACGTACTGACCGCTGATCAGCTCATCGTAGTCGAAACTTAGTTGCTCACAGAACCCGCGTAACACACCCTCATCGGAGAAATACTGCTTGACTGCGGCGATGTTCCCTGCACCACCGGAGCTTATAATTGGAGGTAAAGAAGTGGTAGGTTGTACATCATCATATCCACCCAACTTAGGAGACAAAGAAGATGAACTTCTGTACTGTAGTTTGTTTTTTTTACCGAAATGATAAGTGGATGCTGGTTGAGGATTGTTTGTAAAGTCCACTGGTGTGGTTACCGAAGCAAAGGTTTCATCCTCTAAAATAGTAACCCTTACGCCGTCCTGACCGTTCCAAAAGTTGTCGTCTGTTCCGCTTTCCAAATCACCTCCACCGCCATCGACGTTTGGATCACCTTCCGCAAAACAAGGAATAGTAAGCAGAAATGAAAGACACAGCATAATAGAAATAATTCGCCTAATTTTCAATCGCAGAATAACCGCCCTCCTTTCAAGACATAAAAAAAGAGTGCGGATTTTCTCCACACTCTCTATAAAAAACTGATTTAATAGCCGACTATGTTGCCATTTGGATCCATATTAGCAGTATCATGTGTCCCTTCGCCCTCATCATCTACCCAGCCAAACCCGGGAAACCACTTCTGCCCCTTTTCATTAGTATCTCCACCCTTCGGAGTATCCTTGGGCGGTGAGGCTGGCTGCTTATCGTCTTTCACGTCCGGTGTAACTTCTGACGTCGGATTATCAGGCAAGACGGTTTCGGGCGTAAGAGCATCATCCTGTGTCGGTTGCTGCGTAGCGTCCGGCACTGGCACAGCTATCTCAGGGATTATAACATTATCTATTGGAGTCTGCTCAACAGGCTGTGAGCTTACCGGGACAGGGTCGTCTATGAGAATGGGCTGCGCTTGACCGCGGATGTACCAATAGAACAGCGCCGCAGCCGCGATAAGGAGTACGGGAATTGCCACTAAAACTACCGCTTTTAACTTCATAACAGTCAACTCCTTCTGTATTTAGTATACCATATTTTAGTTGAAAAAGCAAGGAAAACCGCATGGTTGTGCGGTTTTTATAGTTCCATATCTATACCGCGTGGTGGCTTTGGCTTCTGCGGCGATTGAGGATTGAGCTGATTACTTAGAAATTCGTTCTCCTGTGTAAGCTGTTGAATCGTTCGCAGCATCTCATGATTTCGAGCGATATGTCCTTCATTTTCAGCTCTAAGTTCATCAATTTGCGTCTGCAGCTGCCTATTCTGAAGATTCACCTTTTGCAGCTCATCTGCAAAATCTCTCAACCTATCGACGCTATCCTTGATGCCACGCTGTTTATCCGTGAGATTGTCATAACGCAGCTGTTCAGCTGTATGCGCGGTCTTCAGCAAACTGTCTATCGATTGTACTCTTTGTGAAATCAACTTCGTGCTGAAGGAAAGATCATCAGCATGTTTCAGTAATAACTTGTGCTCCCCTGCAAGCCCTTCATGTTCACGGGATCTCACAGTATGTTCATTTTTTAATTCCGCACATTTGTCATTCAGCTTATTATGATGCTCTCTGCTTTCTTTGGAGTGTGCATTGACCCGGTCATATGTACGTTTTCCGGTGAATATTTCAATTATAATTACGCCTACCAAAGCAGCGCCAGCAGAAATAACCGCAGTAATAATGCTCTCCACAATTAGTTGCTCCTCAATTATAATGTACCTCCATTCTACAAAATTTTACTTAACTTGTCAAAGCAACAATCAGTTACCAACTGCAGTAACACACGCGCTGCATAGATCCTCTTCGACCCAACTACAACCCTCGGGGCAAGCATTATGCTGCGTGCATCCGCATACCCGACAAACAGCTTCTTCGGCAGCTTTCCTTGTTATGTACTTCTGCCAACATAGCCATGGTTTGTTGCTTTTGCATTTCACCGGATCCTTGTCACAATCAGGAGGGCATCCCAAATAGTCACCAAGAAACCTACAGGCGAGACCCAACTCCACCGGTAATTCTTTTTTCTCTTTCATGGCTTATCCTTTCATATAGGAGCTGTATCGGATGAATCTTCAAGCAGCTCGTCCAGCTCCTCCTGCGGAACCTGCTCCACCTTGACCTTGCTTTCCTTTTTGATTCCCGGATACTCAATGTCAGGCAACGGTGCCGGTGCCGGAGCAGCGTAGTTAACCGTGTTAATCGCGATATACGCCCACACGCCGAGCACGATTGTGAGCAGAATGAAGACCGAAAAAGCAATGAGCAGCTTCTGTTGTAATTTCATGGGATCACCTCCTCTGATGGCGCGTTATCCGACCACACCAACCCAAACCCTACATGATCCGCCCGAGCTTGCAGCATAATCTTCTGTATGGCAATGTTGAGCCTTTTGTCTTGGATATCCGCGTCAACAATAATCAGCATACCTCCTTGCTTTTTCATGCCATCGTAAACAAGCTCAACAAGCTCCGTCTGTGGGTCGGTGATAATAACCTTTCTCCCACCCGGCATATGTTCCAGTGCTTGAATGATGGGTACCATCTCCTTTCTGTAACGTGTGATCAGGATCAACTATTCAACCTCCAATGCAATCATTTATTCGCTAACATATGTACATGAATGACACCGAGCCACCACTTAAAACCTTGAAACATAAGTGGATTGATGTCTCATATTCAGTCGGATTGAGGGCAAATGTCCAAACCCAAACGACAACGGTACTTCTACTACACAGGTCGTGAGATATTTGCTTTGTTGTGTGTTGTCACCCAGCGGAGTGATGATTGCCTCCACATGGATGTTATATATCTTGTATTCGTAATCTGTTCTACCGCTGTACAGGTGTACATAACCTCCTCCTTGAGACTTGAGATTAAGAAGACTGCGCAGTTTGTATACCACATCAGCGGTTGTGACCGTTTTGGTCCAGCCGCCTGCACCATCCGGTGTATATGCCCCGCTGTTACCTTCTCTTACTCCGTGATAGGTGTTATACGAATTGCTGGTCGCAGTCGTGGTAATTGAACTTTCGACGGCGTCCCGGATACCGATGTAAATGGTGTTAACACGGGTTACTTCAAGAATAGCGACGAAAAGCATAATTAGGCACACAAAACCTATTAACATCGCCATATAGGTGCTGATACCTTTTTTGCATCGGAGTTTATTTCGCAGACGTTCTATGATTGGGACAGGCGTGCAAATTGTCATTTATGGTACACCTCGCTTCGTCCGGTCGCCCTACCTTGCAGCGGTATCTCAAAGGTTAACAGTTTCACTTTGGTGGCGACAATTACCGTAAATTCATTCTCAAGCTGTATCTTTCCGCTTCTTGTGACTGTTAGCTGTGCATCCAAATTTAACACATCACATAACCGTGCATACTCAGTTTTAGCGCTATTATCATACGCTCCTTTAATTTCAATGTAACGGGCAATTTCGGTTGCGACTTCTTCACAATTCTTTTTTACCATCATAATCGCATAGGTTTCAATCGCGAAAACAAGTAGCATTGCAAGAAACACTAGCCCAATCAGTGCCGCCATATACGTAGATACTCCGCGGCGTTCACGCAATTTATGTATTGCCTTTTTTAACACTTCATTAACCCCTTTCGTAAGGATTAAGGGACGTATCAATTTCATGGTACGTCCCTGCTAAGTTTTATTATGAGTAATTGAAAATCTCCTGAATTTTCTTGCTGATATTATCACCAAGTATATTTATTTGCTCCTTGAAAAGCGCATACATAATTGCAGCGAGTACCAACACGATTCCAATCATTACAAGAACCTCAATGAAGGTTATCGCACCTCTGTTATTACTAAGTGCGGTTTTTGTTTTGAAAAACAGCTCGGTCGTTTTTTTGTTGATTTGCTTACTAATCTTTCTCATTTTTCTATTCCTTTCATCTAAAAAAATTGGGAGGAGTTGCCCAGGACCTGAGTAAGTAATACATACATAAGCATTACTACAATCAGGACAAAGGTAATAAGCATTGCACCGTTGAGTTTACCGGGGCGCATGATAATCTCACGCCTCAACCGTTCAATATGTTCTTTGCGGAATTCCTCATTTTTAATTTGAAAATACATCACTTGATCTTCTCCACGTAGGACCGACAGCAGCCCTCGTACAAGCTCACTGAGCTTTGAACTGCCGATGCGCCCCTCCAATTTGCGCAGGGCGGTTTCATCAGTGCCAGTCTTCATGTCGGCCAGCGTGATATCAAGCTCCTCGCGCAGCTCTTCGCAGCACACCTTCCGGTAGCTGCGCAGTATCTTGATGACGTCCTTTGTGGTGTGCAGGCTATTTGAGATGGTGCTTGCAAACTTCGGCAGCTCCGCCTCAATGCGTTCCCGCTTGATTTTCAACAGCTTGTCCGGCTCCTTCATCTGCCTCCAGTAGGAATAAATAGCAAGCCCTATTGGTGGAAATATAAGTAATGGAGATAGGAACATCAGTGGAATTGCAAAAGCGCCAACAATGATTGATTGAGACAAAGAACTGGCACAGTAGTGGCGTGCGGTAATATCATTGCCGATTGTTTTAAGCGTTTGGTCAAGACGTTCCATCTGCAAATCGTTCCATGGAACATTCTGCTCAAGAACCTTTGTGAGTGGTTCTAATAGCACCTCCAACAATTTGCGTTCCTTTACAATTTTGCTTGCTGACATGGCTTTACGTGCAGACTGTGATGGAATTAGTACATATTCAGTGACAATGAAATAAAGTCCAATACTCGAAAGACTAACGGACAAAATGATTCCCAATTACTTCCCTCCTTAATCGATTGGCTGTGATAGGTTTACGGCTTTGTTCATTCCCCAAAACAGAGTTGCTGAATATGCAGTGATTAACACCTTGCCTCCAAAGGTACCTATGAGAACATCAAGGTTAATCAGTTCATTATTAAGGAGATACAACAAAAGCAAAATCGCCAATTCAGTTATAATTAGATTGCGAAAATCGCGAGTTGGTTTTAGCAAAACAGTCTCCATGGATTGCTGTAGTTCCTTATTATCTCGGAACTGGTCAACGATGGGCTGCAGGCTGTGCTTCAGCTCACGGTCGTTCTGGCACAACAGCATGGTATCGCACCACTCGTGCCAGATGCTGTTTGCAAAGGACAGCTTCATCTTCTCGATTGCACTGGGCACGTTTGCGTTAACAAAGTTAACCTCATTCAGAAAGCCCGCAAATACCTCCTTTACCGGGCTTTCGATATACCTTAGGTTTTCTTCAATAGACTGCAACAGGTTCTCGTTTCGCATGTAGGATGTTGTGATAACGGATAGCGCCACCTCCAATTCATTTGATAGCCGGTTAATGTAGTGGTACTCGTTGTATTTGATGTACCACATGGGGATGAGGGTAAAGCCGACGCTGAGCACCGGCAGCAGCAGGATGTTCTGTGCAAGGATGGCAGTCACCGCACCGGCGAAAAAAAAGACCACACACAGCGTATTGAGCAGTTTTACCTTGCTCTGCTGGTTTGTGGTCATGAGCACCTTGCGTGCCTGTTCAAAGTTCTTGCTCCAGAAGTTCACCCGTTGTCTACCTTGTATCAGGTCGATGCGCTGTTTCAGGGTGTTTTGCCTGCCATCCTTTTGCTGTTCTAGAAACTGTTCCAGCCAGCCGCGCGCGTCTTTCTGCGCGTTGTTCAGGCGCTTAATCAGCGCCATAGGGCTGACGTTTAGGAAGCTGAGGGCGGCAATTAGGAGGAGGGCGAAGGTGATGAGATAGGGCAAATAATCACGTCCTTTCTTGTAATTATATAATATTTCATACTGATTTATGGTACAATTGGGAATAACAATCTATATTAAGGAGTGCACCATGAATAAATTAGTGGAGAAAATCAAAAGTAGTTCTCTATTCCAGTTTTTTAGCGACCATGTAGCTCTATTGACTGCATTGGTGGCTCTTTCTGGGACTATCGGCTCGCTTTTTATCAGCTATTCAAGATATCTAGTTCTTCTTGCGAAATTTCACACTTACGGTATTCCCGTAGAGTATTTAAAGATTAACTCATCTTATGGCTTTGCCGACCTGTTTCTTCAGGGCTTGCTAGTTATAGGAATGCTTATTTCTATAGCCTTTTCTTATGTTGTTTTAGAAAGCGGGCATCAGAATAGACTCTCACGTAGAGCTGACAAAAACACAAATGCAAACAGGAAGATATCGCAGCGTATTAATTCTTTCTTAAAGCGTTCATTCGTTTGGGTTGTTCTTTTTGTATTTATTATCGCTCCAATCAATTTAGCTATAATTTTAATCTTACTACGTCCCAATTTATCTCAGTTAAGATGTGCTGATGTTATATCTCTGCTCATTGGTGTTTTGGGATTGTTTCTGATTGAAGTTTTAGTATCGTTCTTAATGTTAAAGGTACTATCCAAAAATCCAAAAAAACCAGAAGAGGATACATCACAATCAGTCGAGTTAAATGCATTGGCTATAGTAAAAAAGTGTCTTACAAGCAGTCTTGTGCTAATGCTGTTCTTTTTCTGCGCTGGCGCATACTTTTATGGATATAAGACAGTAAAAGACAACAAGTCTTATTACATTACCTCCATAGCGCCAAACGAAGATTATGCTATCGTATATTGGGATGACAATCGATGCATTTTGCTAAAATGTATCATTACTGGCAATGATATAAGAATCGATACTAATGTTCAGCGGGTTATTGAAAACACAAATATTTCTTACACTAAAAAGATGTTTATAAATGTAGACATGTAAACCATTATGTTTCATAGACCCTCCGCCACTGCCCTAGGCACCCCCCGTGTAATCAGCCGCTTGCGCAATCGGTCCGACACCTTATCCCCCTTTTCAAACCGCCCGGTGACGAATACATTCCCAAGCTCATCCGTAACGGTATTCTCCACCTCGTAGCGGTACAGGGTGCGGTATTTTACCTGAATGCCGTCGATGCCCTCGCCCTCGATAATCTCGGTAATCTTGCGGCTGCCGTCGGCAAGCACCTCCTGAAACGCAATAATCGGGAACGCCTTTGTCATCAAGCGCAGGAGCGTCGCGTCCTGAAACTCGTGCATCTTCTTTGCCAGCGTCACCATGCGGTCGTAGGTGTCCTCCGCGCTGTCTGCGTGGATGGTGGTCACCACGGTGTGGTTGGTCAGCGAAGTCTCTGCTGCGGTAAAGCTCTCCTTACTGCGCATCTCGCCCACGCCGATGATATCGGGGTCGTAACGCAGCAAACGCTCAAGCAGAAAGTCCTGATCGATGTTGTATTTCTTGTCGCCGCTGGGTACCGTAATCAGATGAATCACGTCGTTGATGGGGTAGCCTTCCTCATCACGCCTCACCAGCGAGAACTCGCGGCTGCCTTCCTCTAGCGTCACCACACGATAGGCGGCATCCTCGGTAATCCGCGAAAGAAGATAACCCGCCGTGCCGGTCTTGCCGGAGCCGGTTTCACCCGCAAAGCAGATGCTCACCTTGTGGCGTAAAAACAGCTCCAGAAGGTCAAGCATCTCGGGCGTCGCCGTGCCGTATTTCAGCAAGTCTTCACGTCCCAGCTTTGAGAACGACACAATACGGATACTGGCCGAGATGCCAATCTCACTGTCGAGCACCGGCGTCTTCATGACGGCGATTCGGATGTTCTTTCCGAGCGTACCCAAAGCCACCGGCATGGTGTCGTCGATGGTCATATCCTTGTGGCGGAGCATCCGCTTAACCACATCAATCGCATGCTGCGGCGAAAGGAAGCGTTCCTTCAGCCGCAGCTTTCCTTTTTTCGCCGTTTTGATGAACACACAGTCCCACGAGTTGATGTTGATTTCCTCTAAGCCCAGCTCGTCAATACGCCGCTCATCCAGATAATCGGTGAGGAAGGAATAAAGCGCCATGTCCTTGTACAGCTTGTCTACCAGCTCTACAATGCTGGCAGCACCCTTGCACTTGATGTCGTGTACCATCAGGTAGTTCTCTATGAACTTCTTGAGCGTCAGCACATCCTCCGATGTGAGTGTATCCTTGTTTAAAAGCCCAGTGTGGTTACGCGAGATGTACTCCTGTGTACCGGATAATACGGTGGCGTAGGGCGTTTCCCCCGCCACCGTGTGAAATAGGTCGTTTAAGTATTGTTCTGCCATCGTGCCTTATCCTTTCTTCTGTTTGGGTTCATGCAGTATCTGCGTACTTACGAGCTTTTCCAGCATCGTTTCAAACGCGATGCCTTCTTTACGTCCCAGCCACTTCACCAGCCGCCCCGCCATCATGCGGTCCTCAACCTCATGAGAGTACGGGAACACATATTTGATATCACCGAGCAGCGGCTTGTGCATCTTCTGTATTTCAGCAACAGGGGAGATGGGACGCGCAGGGTTGATGGCGGACACCGGTCGTGCCTGCTTAAACCGCTCATCCTTCAAGATACCAAGCATCCCACGCCAAAACTCCAGACCCACCATATCGGGGGTGGTCAGCTGCACCATCACATGCGCAACCTCCAAGGCGCGCAGGGTGATGCTGTCGGTCATAGGATTGCTGGAGCAGTCCACCACAAGGTAGTCACACAAACGGTAAAGGATTGCAAACAACGATGCCACGCGCTCGTCAATAAAGCGCGGCGGGTAGGTGGTGATGTTGTCGCCCGTCGCCATGCCCATAAAGCCCAGCCGGTCACATTTGGGGTGGATGATAATGCGCTCGGTCACCGCTTTCTCGGTGATATCACTTTCCATCAGCAGTGCGCCAACCGACATGCTCTGCGGCGTGTCGGATAGCGGCGCGTATACCTTGAGCATGGGCGATACCTTGTCGCCGCTTAGTACAATCACATCTTTCTTGCGCACGGCAAGGCTTGCGGCAATCGCAAGCGCAAGGGTAGACTTACCCGAATGAGGGCTGCCAAACACGGCAATTACCTTTTTCACTGGCCGCCCTCCTCAGACTCCTCCGAGGGCTGGCTGCTCTGTTCCTGCTGGCTGTCATACTGCATCTGCTCCTGCTGCAAAGCAAGGAGGATGAAATACTGCGCCTGCGCGTCAAGTAGCTGCTTTTTGTAGTTCTCATCGCTTCGGCAGATCAGCGCAAGATGCAGCTGACTGTTTGCTTCCAAACCAATAAGCACCCGCGCTTGCTCCAGATTGATGCAGCGCAGGGTAACGGTGGTCGGCAGGATGCTGACGTCACGCTCATCGGGGCTTTGCTCGTAGTCCTGCACGTCGCCAATCTCCTCATTGGATACGGCAAGCACCTCAACGTAGTACAGCTCAGACATCAGCGAGGAGCGGTAGTCGTACTGGTTCGGGTTGTTTGCGAGGTTTGCGTATACGCTAACAATATCCCCGGGCAAAAGCTTGCCGGATACCCCCGCCGCAAAGCTCTTGACGCTGACCGATACCGCAAGGTCGCCGTTTGGTAACTCGGATAGATACGCGTTGCCGTAGGGCGGCTCATCGGCAAGCTTTGTGATTAGGATGTTCTCATCGGTCACAATCTCCATTGCGGCATACCTTCCAACCGCAACGAGTGGGTCGGTAACAGCCGAAACAGGAACGTTCTGTGCACTGATCTCCACCTGTCGAAGCAGGTCGGGCGTAATGAGCGTCCCCATCGGGATATCGGCCGCCGCCCGCAGCACCGTAACGGTTTTAATGCTTGCAAGGTGGGCACTCATCGGCACAAACACAAAGCCGATTAAGAATGCAAACACCACGCAGGCAATGCCAAGATACAGCCGGTTCTTTGTAATTGCCGAAAAATCGAAGCCTTTCTTCTGCTCCGGCTCAATACCGTACTCCGCATTTTCTCCAAAGTATTTTTCAATCGGCTCGGATGCGGCGGCTTCTTCGTTTTCGTCGTCCTCAATCAGCATTGCGTCGTCTTTGGGCTTAATCAGCTTACTCAGAATGCCCGCAAGCCCTCGTTTACTGCTGCCTGCGGGTGTAAATATTTCATCGCGGTCGTTAAACTTCATGGAACCAATCCTTTCTTAAATAACGTAGGCAAGGATATGCCCGATTGATAGAAACGGGGCAAGGGGCAGACCCAGCGACTTGCCCTTGCCCCGTTTGAATATGAGCGCGTAGAGTACAGCGAGTGTTAAACTAATCAACAGTGCCGGTACCGCCCTGCGTAAGCCAAGGACAAACGCGGCGGAGGCACACAGCTTGATGTCGCCGCCGCCAATCGCGTCTATAAACAGGCAGGGTATTAAGAGCAGCAGCCCGATACCAAACAGACCCGACAAGGAATCAATCAGCACCTCCGGCGAAAAAGAAAACCCAAGCCGCAACACACCCACGCACAGCAGCGCAAGCGGAATCCGGTTCGGGATAGTCAGGGTACTGATATCGGTATATACCGCTGCGCCATAGCAGACCAGATACGGCACGAACAGGATGGCGTCCGGTATGCTGTTAATCATCCGCGTCAGTCAATATGGAGGACAGCATAAAACGCAGACGTTGAATCTCCGTTCCGTTTTTATTAAACAGCCAGCTTGCAAGCACAAACATCATGCCGCCAATCAACACAGTAAGCAGCACGAAGATGATCACATACAAAAGGGTTGGGGTAGTGCTGTTTGTTGGCTGTACATACTGCGGTGCGCTCGGCTCAATGGTTATGACATAGGGTGCGCCCGATGAGTTGCCGCCAAAGCTCAGCCCAAGCCGTGCAAGCTGCTCAGGTGTAGGCATCCACGAGTACCCGCTTACCTGCCCTGTCGTGGAGCTGCCTGCCGTAGTCCCTGCGCTGCTTTGCAGCTCAGGGTAGCCCAGAGATATGTCCGGAGACTCCACCGTGACGTTGGGAGAGCGCATGCTAATGTCCGGTGACTGGATGGTCACGGCGGGAGGATTGACCGTAATGTTAACGGGCGGCACGGTCACCTTGCTGTCGTTGCCACCCCCGTTGTTGTTTCCTCCGTTGTTGTCATCCCCACCACCAACATCGGCGGTTACAATTGATACCGCATTTGATAACACGGGTTCGGAGTAATCTCCGATGCGGTTCACCGCTTTTAACTCGTAGGTAACGGTCTTCCAGCTTGACCCTGCCGTGTCGGTATAGGCGTTTTGGCTTCCGGTATATACCGTCTGTGGTGCACTGCTTGTGCTCAGGAACGACAAGAAGTCACTCATCCCATTTTTCCCTGGGATAAACGCCATGGTGCTGACTTCGACGTCTTCGGTCTTAGCCATCATGTCGTCCGCTTCAGTTTCCGATTTCAAAACCACCGTGCGCTTGAGTTCGTAACGGTCCGCATTGCTTACCGCATTCCAAACCACTTCAATGGTCTTTCCGCTTTCGGCTTTTTCCGGAACTGTAATTTGCACCGCGTCTGCGGAGGGAGGTGTCAGCGATTCGGAATACCCGATTGTACCGAGCTTTGTGGGAGTATCAATCGTGGCCTCATCGGAATACTCCTCGCCCAGTCCGGTCACACCGTTGATGTTGCTGCCGGAGGCGTAGATGTCGCCGGTATCGGTGATGTAGTAGTTGGTGTTGCGCCCGGCGACCACCTTAGTGATTTTTACGTTCTGCAGGGCGGTTACCTTCGTCGGCGTATCGATGTTAACCGGCGCGCCGGATGCGCCGGATTTATTGTAGCTATTGTCCCCCCACACCCAAACCGAACCGTCGTCAAATGTGAGGTAGTTGGAGTTGCCTGAAACAAAGACCTTGTTCAGATTCACGCCTATGGCTTTTTGTGAAGATACGAGACTGTTGACTTGTGTCATGGATATGGGGGCTGCTGTTTGCTCCATTACGCCAAGCTGCTTTTTGCTTACATCTCCCCAGCCATAGAACGTGCCGTTGCAAAATAGAATGCTGTGATTTGCACCACTCATCACGACAGGAAGATTGGAACGATGGGAAAACAAGGGGTTGTTACTTGAATTGTTGCTTGTCAATTCATATGTTCTTGTCACGGGGGATTCGCCTGTAGGGAATGTTGTTGTACCATTTGTTGTGGGTATAGATACGTCATCTACGCAGACAATAGCATTGCTATCATCAATATAGAAAGTTAGCGTATTTGTTTTTGTGTTTATCGTTCCGCTGGTATATTTTATCGTTGCTGTATATGTATATATGACCTCTGTTCCTGATTGACCGGAGGATATTCCTCCCCAATAAAACAACCGATTATCCAAGTCAATACAATCCACATAGGTTTCCCCAAGCCAAAGCTGCTTGATGTTTGCGCTTTCTTTTACCAGCGTCGGGCTTGTTCTTGCGTCCGTGTCCCCGACACCGAGCTGCCCGTCTGCGTTCTTGCCCCAAGCATACAGGCTGCCGCTGTAATCTTCCGCAAGGGCAAACTCCGCAGCGGCATTGGTGTACAGCTTCTTAAACTTCAACTCACCGCCGACCCGTCCCCATGCGATTTGATTGTATGTGTTGCCTTGTCCGTGCTTTCCATACAAACCACTGCCCGCACTGTACAGCTCCCCGTTTGAGAGCAGCACGAAGCTGGTGTCTTTGATTACGGCAATCTGTCTTATTTTGCCCTTGCCTGCAAAGAAGGGGATTGCCACCGGCTCGGTGTAGCTGCTTTGTGCCGTGTCCCCAAGACCCAGCTGACCGTAGGTGTTGTCGCCCCATCCCACAAGCCGTCCGTCGGCCCTTGTCATGAGCACATGGTTGTCGGCTACAAACTGCGAAATCGGGATTTGCTCTGTCTCATCGGCGTTAACCGGTCTTGTAATCATCGACGAAAAAGAAAAGGTCAGTATCACGCATAGAATAATGGATAACATTCTTTTCATTAGTTTCATCCTCTCGTTTTAGTAGTTCATAACAGAAGGGAGCGGTTGATTCACCACTCCCTTCATTGCGTTACTGACGGCATATTGATACAACGGCTGACTTAGCTCCTTTTGCTCGGCATAGAAGCGGCGTATCGGTATTCTCATCTGCCGGGCGGCTTCTATCTCACCGTTCATTCCCTCGCTGATCTGACCGGTGCAAACCCACAGCTCGTTGCAGCGTCCGAGCAGCTCCAGCCCCATGTGCAGACCAAGCGAACGTTCCGCTGCCATCGCGTCATCCAAAAACTGCGGAAACAACAGGTGCGGAGCGACCGGCACAACGCCCATTTCGGCGGCTGACCGGCAGTATACCCTCGCATTCTGCATATTTTCTTCGTAATCCCCGCGCAGCGGGGAGCAGATGTACACCAGTGGCATGGGCGAATTCAGTACCTTTTGCTCATTGTCCAGACCATAGTCAATGGAAAAATCCACACCGGCAAAGTGACTGGCGTCAAGAATATATTCTTCATCGTAGTAGGCTTTTTCTATCTTTTCGATTGCCTCTTCTGCCGAATCTGCTTTGACATTCACGCTCAGTCTTAGCTTCTCGGCAATCTCAACATTGTAGTCCTTCACAGTATCCTCCTCCTTTTAACGTTGACTTTCTTTAGAGCATCATCGTGTCATTTGGTGTTGGGGGGCAAACCACTTTTCCGCCGAACTCTGTGTTTGACAGGGTGTCACAAACCCGTCTCGAGAGTTCCAGCAGCAGGTTTCTTTCTTCGCCGGAAAGCATTTGCACAAACTGATCCGACTGCCCCGCAACACGGATTGCCGAATGGATTAACGCAAGCTCCTGTTCATCAAACACCACTGACGGCGGGATGAGTTCTGCCCGTTTTACAAAGTCTCGCTTAGCGGCTTCGTAGTTGCCTTCGAAATAGTGCCCGCATTCCACGCCTTTGCCATCAAGGGAGTAACTCCACGTGACAAACTGAAACCCTGCTTGCCCTCTGTGCTTTGCAGCCAACACAACACCGTTCATACTGCACAGCTCACGGAAGTCTGAAACACCGCTTGCACACAAAGGGGTAGCGTTTGCATACTCCCTGATACATTCCAGTGTGGTATAGAAGACGCTACGCAGCTGTTCGGTCAGCCCGTCCCCCAAGGTGGTGCGCTTGAGATACAGCTCCTTATCCTTCACATGATAACTGCCCACCGGAAAACCGTTTCTCGTCAGGGTGTATTCGTCCTTGTTAGAGGATGGGGAAAAAGTCATGCCCATCGACCCTAGCTGCCGACCGAACTCAGAGACAAATAGATCCGTGTTGTTTCGGTCTTCCCACTGTTGCTGAACTTCATTTCCCCGACCGTTGAGCATCAAGGAGCACTCGCCGGCAATTCGGCCCATGTGCCGATACGCTTCGGCGTGTTCCGATAGTGTCTTACCAGTGGCGAACTGGACAAAACGCGTTTTATCGTCGGATACCTCCAGCATAATGTCGATATAAATACCTTCGCTGCCGCCGAAGTTCACCTGACATATGGCTTGATCGTAGTTTGGCAGCTCGTCCATACCACCACCAAAGTTCTGCTTCGATAATAGAAAATACTCGTCAGGTAGCAGACCGTGGTCTTTTAGATGCTGCTCGAGCTGGTCAAAGGCTTCCTGCGCCTTAATCATCCCAATATGCTGAACACGCCGCTGGGCATCCGGTTTACTCCATCGGTCTACTTCGATTGTCTTAATCATACGTTACATTCCTTTCACAAAAAATAGGGCGAAAATTTCCGCCCTTAATCGTAATACTTTTGTATAATAACCCTTTTTATGATATAATTACAAAGTGTAAATAGTATATGCCCACATAGCACTTATAATCGCAGAACCAATAAGAAGACTAACTATAGTAAGTACTCTCTCTTTTGTTGTGGTAAAAAACAAACCGTTTCTATAAATGCTTATGGTAAATGTTAATGCGAACAGGAGAACGAAGATAACTACGCCAGAAATAATGGCTGCGGTTAATAACTTGTCCATTCTTTCACCTCATTTTTTAAGGGGGATTTTATGTTTACGCATGCTAAAGAAGAACAATTCTCTGATTACAAATTGAAAGTACCCGATAAGTACATGGAATATTTCTACACGTACGAGATAGAGAAAATTAAGTTGGCGTTGTTCTTAAGTATTCTTAGGAATGGCCTTATTCAAAGAAACATAGAAAGCAAGGTAAATCCGAAAGGTTTTATCTCCAGAGACATAGGTCACAGAATCGCAAATTATTCTAATGATTTTAAACAATTAGCTTATAAGCTCATAAAAAAACAGGATATTTGTAATTACGAGGACTATATGTCGACTATTAGCTCGCTAATTCTGGTTAACTCTTATATTGAGTTTGCATTAGCGAGATTAAATAAACAGACTCAAAAGAGACTTAACCCGCTTAAGAAGCAACTTGAGAAACGCACAAAAAAGTGGGATAATATTGCTTTTTTAATACAGCCACACGATTTATTGATTACCATAATGAATAAACACTTTGCATTGATAACCCTAATCTTCTTTATTCTACTTATTGGTTTTTATATATTTAGTGCAGTAGTTTTTGATGATATAGCAGTTAAAATCTTCTATTCATTCATTGCTACAGTTGTTTTTATTATTCTGATATTTTCTAGCCGTAACCTTAAAGTGGCATCATATATTAGTAAAATTTATAAAGCAAATTATAAATATTCTTACAGATATTATTATGACTACCCATTTAAGAAAACAATTATCACAAATTTACTGAAAAGATAAGATTTATAAATATTTCGTAATCGGATATTTTACCGGGCAATTTGTTATTGCCCGGTTTGTATATTTGTCTATCCATATTCCTGAGCCTTAATCATCCCAATATGCTGAACACGTCGCTGGGCATCCGGTTTACTCCATCGGTCTACTTCGATTGTTTTAATCACACTTGTCATCCTTTCATCACATCATTTCGGGAGCGGTCGGTTCGGGCAACGCCGCCAGATTCTTCTGCGGCAATTCATCCCCCTCAACGATCACCTCCCCCTTGTCCTTATCTAGGTCAAGCTCACCGGCAAGCTGGGCGCTGCGAGCAAGTAGCCGTTCCATCTCTGCTTCATGTTCAAACGGGCGTTCTAGCTGCTCTTTGGCGTCAGCCATTGAAGCTTGCAAACGGGCAAGGTTCTCCTTTTCGTAGTCGAGCAGCTTACCAATGCCCTGCACCGTGTTTTCCAGCCTACGGGCGGTTCCTAGCCCGCTGTCGCTGATCTCCGAGCGGTACCGGTTTTCACCGCACACAACAAGACTTGCATCCGAAAGCAGGTTCTTTCGCTCAATCACAAGGTCAAAGCCGCGGTATGAGCCGATGGGAAGCTCTCCTGCCTGAACACCGGGTGCTAGCGCACGAATCAGGTCTCCTGCCTTTTCCCGTTCGGTGTAAACCTGCCCGTTTAGGGTAATCGTAAAATCCTCCTGCTTGTTGCTAAACAGCGTATCAAAGTCATGCCGGACCTGTTCCATCCGCGTCTCGGCGTCCTTGATCTGCTTCGGATACCCAACGGCAACATCCTCCTGTAAGCTGTACCGCTGCTGACGGAACCCCGATTGCAGGGTGCGCAGTCGGGCAAGCTCCATATCCACCTCCATCTTCTCCTTAATCCGCACATCGCCGCTTGCAATGGCTTTGACTTCGGCGAATGATAAGACCGCCTCGTCCACATCTTCACAGGAACGAGACGGTGTTTTGCTGGTCATGATTTGACTGATAAACCGCTGCTTTTGCTCGACAATCTGCCACAAGTATGCGTCGAAGCTCTTTTCGGTAACGTACCGGTAGATATGCACCTCGTCATACCCGTTCCCGCGTCGGAGGATGCGCCCTTCACGCTGCTCAATGTCGCTCGGTCGGTATGGGCAGTCAATGTGATGCAGGGCAATCAGGCGGTCTTGTATGTTGGTACCCGCCCCGCACTTTTGTGTCGACCCGATTAGGATTCTCTTTTCGCCGGTGCGAAGCTGCTCAAACATCTTCTCGCGTTGGATGGGGTTGTCGGTGTCCCAGATGGTGCAGAGGTCGGATTCGCGTATCCCACGCTGTATCAATCGAATTCTTAGTTCATCCGGTATGTTAAAGCTGACGCCCGGCGCACTGAAGTCGGAGAAAATCACCTGTACACCGTGATTTTCAGCCGTGTCTAGGTAGTGCCTGTACACATTCTCCACACAGGCGGCTACCTTGCCGGACGGGTCGTAGGGCAACACCGAATCAATCAACCGCATATCTGTACCGGCTTTACGGGCATCGCTTGTAAACTTGAGCATGTTATCCTCCGTTGGCTTCACAGCACGATCACGGATTGCCTGAACGCGGGGGATACTTTCTCTAATAAAGGCAAGCAGGGCGTCAGAAGGAGGACAGACGATCACATTCGCTTTTCCTCCTGCAAGTGTTGGTCGTGGCAGGTTGAGCATATCAGCGGTCTGTATGTCCGCCACTCTTCGGAATACCGTCATGAGCTCCGGCAGGTTGTAGAACTTGGCAAACCGTGTGCGGGGGCGGTACCCGTTGCCTTCCGGTGCAACCTCCATTGAGGTTACCGTTTCTCCAAACTGTGCCGCCCACTCATCAAAGTGTCGGATGCCCATGTCGGTTAAGTCCTCGTTTTGTAGATACCGCTGCATGACGTAGATCTCCGCCATAGAGTTAGATACCGGTGTGCCGGTTGCAAACGTAATACTGCCACCGTTTTCACGCAGGTATCTGCACTTCATCAGCATATCCGAGGACTTCTTGGCTCTGGCGTTAGTGATACCTGCCACATTGCGCATCTTGGAGAAGATTGCGCAGTTTTTGTAGTAGTGCGCTTCATCCACGAACAGAACATTGATGCCCAGCTGCTCAAAGGTTAGCAGGTCATCCTTGCCGACGTTGGAGTTCAGATTCTTCAGCTGCTCTTCCAGCGACGCCTTAAGTCGCTCCATCTGTTTGACCGTATAGCTGCGCCCCTCCTTGTCCGACCGCATATCATCAATGGCAGTGGCTACCTGATAGAGTTCCTCTGAGATTGCTTCCTTTTGATACTCGGGGGACAGCATGATCTTCTCAAACTGGCTATGCCCCAGTACCACGGCTTCAATGTCACTGGTCGCTATCTTACCCAGCAGTGTCTGCCGGTTCTGACGCTCAAAGTCCTTCTTGCTTGCGATGAGTACCTTGAAGTTCGGGTAAAGCAGCATGCAATCTGCACCAAACTGCTCGGTCAGGTGATTGGGCACAACAAAGGCAACCTTGTTTGCCATACCCAGCCGCAGCAGCTCCTTTGCTCCGGCAATCATGGTGTATGTTTTTCCTGCGCCAACGACGTGGGCAAGCAGCGTGTTCTGTCCGCTCCGAATGCGGGCGACCGCCGCGAGCTGGTGCGCATCAAGTGTAATACAGGGATTGATGTTTGGGAGAATTAGATGGGACCCGTCGTACTCCCGCAGACGGGTGTTATTAAAGTGCTCGTTGTAGTAATCCACTAGCCGGGTACGCCGCTCCATGTCCTCAAACAGCCACGCGCGAAACCGGTCTTTGATTAGCTCCTGCCGTTCTCTTGCAAGAATGCTCTCTTTGTGGTTGACGACATATCGCACATTTCCGTGCTCGTCCTCTTCCCGATCTTTGACCTGTGCCGATTTGAGATTGAGCGTGTCCTCGATGATTTGATACGCCGAGATGCGTTTTGTCCCATACCGAGACTGTGCAAGCACATTGTACCGATCCATGCTCTTGTTAACCACTGCCCACTCCGCTGTATGTGAATTGTACAAAACATGGATGTGTCTGTTTTCACGGGTGCCTTTAAGGTGATACGGGGTTTTCAGGAGTGCGTATACAAACTCGTTGTAATCGCCCACCGGTATCCAGGTGACGCCCATCCGAATATCAATCTCGCTGGCGGTCAACGGCTCTGGCTGCACGATATGAAGTGCTTCGACATTCCTGCGGTACTGCTCGTCGTTCTCGGCATACGACTGTGCCACTACGAGCTTCGCTCGAACATTGCCGCTCAGGTATTCCTCGGCTGTTTCCCACCCTGTGGTGATGTCCTCTGCGTTTGCTCTGACGGGGTTGCGATAAACTAGGGTGTCCAGCTCGGCAAAAATCTCCTCCGCCGATTTTGGGTAAAGGGTCTGCATGTACGAAATATCGACGCCACCCCGGTAGTTAATGGACAGCATCAGCGCGTCCTCTGCGCTTTCTGCTTTGGTTGGCTCGATATTCTGGCGAATCGTCCGGCGAAAGAATAAGTCTGTTTTGAGCGTTTTGCCGTCCGAATCCTGCCGTTCCAGCGCAAGCAGCAGCGGCAGATTCACATCCTCACTAAATGCCCTTTTGTTAACGGTAACGGTCAGAGAACCGTAGGCTTTTGTGAAGCCATCATACGTTTCGTTCAGCGTGTGCTGGAGGGCTTTCAGCTGCTCATCAGAACAACCCTGTTCCTGCGCTGCAATCACCGCGAGGGCTGTGTCCTTTATCCTGACCATGCCCGTAATCCGTGCTTCGGTTGCCTTGGGCAGGTCTTGTCTAATCATCTCCTCTGAGGTGCTGTAATAGACCGCACCGTCTATGACGCTGTAGGTATACGGTTTGCCTGTTGGAGTAATCGGCGCGAAAGCCTTCGGCTCCGGCGCTCTGCCATCCATGGTGCAGTGCAGGCGGGATATGGCGTCGTTTAATAGCTGCGCGAGGTCTTTGCCCTCAAGCGGGTGCATTGTGGTATCCTTTTCGTTGCCATACATCGTATCTTCATAACTCATAATGCCCAGCAGCATTTCGGGGTGCTCTACGTAGTACCGATTGACCGGCACACCCTCGGGCGTCTCGCCAAGTCCCACCCACGAAGGGTACTCCCCGCCAAAGGACTCTGTTCTACGCTGCAAGAAGATGATGTCGGTGGTTACCTCGGTATTCGCATTCTGCTTAAACGCGCTGTTTGGAAGCCGTACAGCGCCTACTAGGTCGGCGCGCTCGGCGATATACCGGCGCACACTGTCGTTTACCTTATCCATCGTCCCCTTGCTGGTCACAAACGCAATCACCCCACCGGGGCGAACCAGATCAAGCGACTTCGCAAAGAAGTAATCGTGGATCAGGAAATTGTACTTATCGTACTTCGGGTCGGACAGCTTGTAGCCGCCAAACGGCACGTTGCCGAGCACGACGTCAAACGAGCCGGGCGAATACCTTGTTTCCTCAAAGCCCTGAATCAGGATGCTTGCACCGGGATAGAGCTGTCTGGCGATCCGTCCCGATATGCTGTCCAGTTCAACGCCATGCAGCTCCGAAGTGTTTAGCCCCTCCGGCAGCATGCCAAAGAAGTTGCCCACCGCCATGGCAGGCTCCAGCATTCTGCCGCCTTGAAAACCAAAGTTCATAAGAGCCTGATACATCGCGTTGATCACTACGGGGGAGGTATAGAAGGCGTTGAGCGTTGAGCGTCGCGCCTGTGTGTATTCACTGTCGGTCAGCAGCTGCTTTAGCTCGGCATACTCGTTGCGCCATGCTTCGTTTTTCTCATCAAACGCATGCGGTATTCCACCCCAGCCAACGTAACCGGCAAGGATATCCTGCTGCTCCCGAGACGCAAAAACACCGTCGTGTTCCAGCTGTTTAAGCAGCTTAATCGCGGCGGTGTTGTTTTGATATTTACCTTTCTGACCGTTCGGTACAGTAAAGCTATCCGGAATCCTATAGTTCGCAGCTGGCGGCAATACCTCTTGTTCTATCGTAGTGTTAAGCTTTTGCTCATGCAAGGCATGTTCCAGCTTTTCCTGTTCCTTTTCAAGTACATCCCAGTCATCCGCTTGCTTAAACGAAAGGATTTGCCCACTGTCATACAAGCTCTCGTACTCGGTTGCTTTTCCGCTGACAGCCTGTAATTCCGTCTGTAATACCGTCATGTCCTCTGTGACATCAAGCAGTGTCTGCGGTTCTTTTACGCGAGGGCGTCCAGCTCCTCGGTCAATTGGTTGAGTACGATCTCCTCCGCTTGTTCCTTGATCCGAAACTCGTACTGCGCTTTCTCGCGGAAGCTGTCGGCTGTCGGGGGTGCTTCCTGCGCCCTCAGCTGGTCGCTCACTGTCTCGTACAGTCGGCTGTATCGTTTGTCCAGTTTCAAGAGATAGCTGTTCAGCGTCCCTTTGACCAACATCTCCTGAAACAGGTCGAATCTGTTCTCCAGAAGATACTTCCGCGCGGTCAGTCCGAGCCTGCCGAGCTTGTCGAGGATGCTCTTTTGCGTCAGGTTGGGAACCATCAGTCCGCCCCTCTGCGTATAGGTTAAGCTGCTCATGTTGTTTGCTCCTTTCATAACTCTTGACTGCTTGTTCTACAGTCCTTAGAATATTGTGTATTTCAGTCAATATTTGAGTAAGCTCCCGAAACTCGATGTGGGGATTAACCGGGGGGAACGGTGCAGGTTCTCCAACCCGTGCGCAGACTCCGGTTAGAATACACGACAGCGAATCGGGTTCCATCTTAATCTCAGCAATTCGTTTGATGATTGCGTCAAGCAGCGTATTATCCTGCTGTGCGTTTAAAGCAGATACCACGGCTTGGGTGTGCCGCGATTCAAGCTTCCATAGGTACGGCTGGGTTTGCGGCTGCCCCCATGTGTCGGAGAGGTCAAACAGATTGATTGTCTTATCAAAACTCTGATCCAATACAGCGATGGCTTTTGAACCCCTTTTCACGCGCCGTCCGATCTGGTTCCATACCGGCAGGGGGGCTACGGCTGTCGCGTCGGGGCGCTGCGCGTAAATCAACAGCTGTTGGACAAAGGGGTATTTGTAGACGTTGCCGACGAAACAAAGAAAGTGGTGTAACTGCTGCTCGGATGAAGTGATGCGCAGGAAGGTTTCATTGAGCAGCCTTGTCAGCGTTTCTTGTCTTTTTTCTGCCATGATTTCCTCCAAAGTCATACTAACATATTTAGTGGGTGATATTTGGGACAGTTCGTAAATGATTTATGGATTTATTTCAAAATACTTTTGAACGGCTTTGATTAAGATTTCCTCTATCTCATTCTTGCTCTTACCTTCAAAGAAACCGGCAAGCTCCGGTCGGCTTGACGCCGCCTTGAAGCCCTTGCCGAGTGGGGAGGGAGGTAGCTTTGTTTTGGGGACTCTGCCAAACACCTCATCAAGCTGATTGACCTGAAAGCCCTGCGGTTCTGAACGCTTTGCAAGCTCTTTGAGCTTCTCGGACTGGTCAAGGCTTACTTTGAGATTGTATGTATCCACATAGTCAAGCAGGGTGTCCTGCTGTTGGTCGGTCAGGTAGGATAGGTTCACGCCTGCTCGAAACGGTAGTTCGCCGTTATCAACACGGTCGAGCAGGGGGCGGATGAGGTAAGTTAGGCGGATATAGCGGCGAATCTGTTCTCGAGAAGTGTTGTTTTGAGATGCGACAACATCTCTTGATCTAACTTGTGCACCAATGGTGCCGAAGTCTTCATCGTCAACTTGTGCTCCATTGGTGCCTAAGTCAATTCTTTTACCCTGCTGCTTCATCGTGTCCATCTGCATCTTGTAGGCAAACGCCTTTTCGCTGGGAAGCAGCTGGTCACGTTGATTCAGGTTTGTGTTAAGCATAATCAGTGCCGCTTGATTATCATCCACCGCCTTGATTATGCCGGGTACTGTTTCCATCCCCAGCAGCTTACAGGCGTTCACACGGTTGTGTCCGGCGAGGATTTGATATTCTTCTTCGCCGATTTGACGGACGAGGATAGGGGAGAGGACACCATTTTCATGGATATCCTCGGCGAGAGATTGGAGTCGCTCCTGTGAGTATGGATGAAACGGCTGGTCTTTGTACGGGACAAGGCTTCGAACCGGCAGTTGCTCAATGTCCCCCTTGCGACCACCGCCCATGAGCATACTGAATGCCTCTGCCGAAGAATTGGCTGACACCTTGCTTTTGAGGTCAATTTTGCTCATTGGACTTCTCCTTTCTCAGCTCATCCAACCTAAGCCATGCTTGTTTTTCTGTCATACACAAATCCTCCGGGGCGACATCGCAGCTGCCGCCATCCTCACAGTATGTCACGTAGAATATTCTCCCTCGTTCATTGATGTAGCCACAAAGATACGTTTCTTCTACTCCTTCATAGGGAGAGCCGTCCACCTCTTGCTCACAGAAGGGCACATATACCTTCTCACCAATTGGAACGGGTAAGGGAAGCAGGCGACCAGCTTTGTACTCTCTCAATAGTTCCTTTGCGGTCATATGCTTTGCACCTCCGTGACAATGCCCTGCCTTTGCGCCGCTATCATAAGGTTTTTCTGCATCTCCGGTGGCATCAGGTGTCTCACTGGCAGTAAATCCGTAAGGTCATCGAGCTTCGTCATCAGCGGCTGCCATTGTCCATCAACCTTTTCAAATGACGCTTTGTAAAACTGCAATCCACTGGTATTGGGATTTTGGAAGATATATAGTTCTTCGTTGTCATAGTAGGGAACATATCCTGCCGCAAAAATTTGTGGGATTGTTCGCTTAATCTCCATAGCCATTACACCTCCTTGGTTAGCAGTTCGCTTACCACAGCGTTGTATTGACTGCCCAACCTGCTGCTGTTCTGTCTCGTTAAACTTCGCTGTTCATAGGTGCTGTTGGTTGCCTCAACCGACTTGCTGATTTGCGTTTGAAACAGCTTGTCCCCGAACTGTTCTTGTAGTGCATCGACGACAGCTTGCGCCATGTTGGTACGGTCAACCATGGTGACCAATACGCCGTCAATAACCAGCTCACGGTTTAAATCATCTTGAACCATGCCTATAATTTGGAGCAATAGCGATATACCGTCTAGGCTAAACTTTTGAGCCTGCACCGGAATGATAACGCTGTCGCTTGCAGTCAGAGCGTTGACTAGTAGGACGCCCAGTGAGGGGAGACAATCGATTAAGATGTAGTCGTAACATTTCAACGCTTCATCTGCTAATACCTTTTTAAGCACCTTTTCCCGCGAAAAACAAGAGGAAAGGAACATCTCAGCACTAGACAGAAAAATGTTTGAGGGGATGTAGTCCACACCCTCCGTCTCATTATGCCGGATTGCGTCGGCAACTTTAACGGGCTTGCCCATCGACGCTGCATGCATCAAGTCACTGATGGAGGGCAGCTCATCCGGTTCATGACCGATGTAGTCCGTAAGGTTGCCCTGCGGGTCGAGATCGATGAGCAGGACGCTCTTGTCTTGCTGGGACAATCCCACTGCAAGATTAAAGGCGGTAGTGGTTTTACCCACACCGCCTTTCTGGTTGGCTATTGCGATTACTTTTGACATTGGGTTACTCTCCTTTAATATAATAAGGTGGGTATATATACACCCACCTTTTAAGCAAATTTTTAGTGTTGATAAAAACTACATTTTAATACACAACGTTTTATCTATATTCTCGGCCATTTCTTCTTTGTCTTTTACATCTATATGCGCGTAAATATTTGCCGTAGTTACAAAATTGCTATGTCCTAACCATTCTTGTATTTGCTTAAGCGAGTAGTTGAGCTTTAAAAGAAGACTAGCGCAGGAATGGCGCAAATCATGAAACCGAATGTAATCCAAATCATGTTTCAGAATTATACTCCTGAACTTTCCCGTTACACTATTTAGGCGAAGCCGATACCCCAACTTATCTAGACAAACATATTCTGCATCACCTTTATAATAATTTGGTTTGTTGCAACTAGCCTTTTGATGTATCTTTAGCTCTTTTAAGATACAAAGCAATGTTGGTGGTAACGGAAGGGTTCGGTAACTTGCATCAGTTTTTAACTTGTCTGATATAACATCTCTATTAGTACCGTTCAACCGCATAGCTTTTCTTTTTATTGTAATGATTCCTTGTTTAAAGTTGATGCTATCCCATCTCAAGCCGATAATTTCACTACGGCGCAGCCCTAAATATGCTGCAAGTAATATGACAATATAAATGTCAGAATCTTTTGAGACGTAAAACAAATCTTCAAGTTGTTCAGAGTTATAATAGTTTGCCATAAACCTTGAAGCCTTTGGTCGTGATACATGTTCCATAGGGTTTGCTTGAATTAGTGACTTTTTCATTGCAAATCTAAAGGCTGTATGTATATTTGCATGTATTCGTATGACAGTGTTGCTTGATAATCCTTTGGATATTTCAAAATCATAGTATGCTTCGATATCTTCTGACTTGATCTCTTTAAGATACAGAGATTTGTCCCGAAAATAGGGGTATATATGGTTGTTGATGTTGCCTAAATACGTTTCATAGGTGTTGGGTTGCAACTTATTTTTATGACTTTCCAACCATATTCTCATGAGATCGCAAAAAAGTAAATTTTCACAACAATTGTTAATATCGTATGTAGTGTTATTTTTGTCAAGATACAAAATGATGCAACTCCTTAATGCTAATTATAACTAGTAATTACATTGTATCTCATACACACTTCAAAAACCACACTAAAATCATTAAGACTGTAAATCTGTTGCGTCTCGCTTCGATGGTTCGAATCCATCTCCTCCCACCAATAAGAAAACTCATCCATTGGGATGGGTTTTTTTATTGGTCTTTTGGCAGGAGTAGGATTCGAACGAGGCTCGTTCCGCAGAACGTGCCGAAGCTTGCGGCTTTCGCGCCACGAAAGCCGTTGGAATCACATCTCCTCCCACCAATAAGAAAACTCATCCATTGGGATGGGTTTTTTTATTGGTCTTTTGGCAGGAGTAGGATTCGAACGAGGCGCGTTCCGCAGAACGTGCCGAAGCTCGCGGCTTTCGCGCATCGAAATCTCCTCCCACCATAAGCAAACACCCGTCGTATCCCGACGGGTGTTTTTTTGTTTATTTAGAGTAGCAGGCTTCGAACAAAGTGTACCGCGCCCCACCCGACCCACGACCCGTTTCGTGGGTCTTTTTTACTTTTTCACCATTGACACGCAAAATTTGGCAGGATATAATTGGTTTGTCGAATTCAGTATAAATCAATCCCTCGCGCGAGGAATGGGGAGCAGCAACAATGCAGCTACAAGACAAAATACAGTTTGGTGCACACGAATGGCGTGTACTCGCAATACAAAACAATGCCGCCTTGCTCCTGACCGAGTACATCATCGAGATGCGTCCGTATCATCATGCCTATACCGATATCACCTGGGCGGACTGCTCGTTGCGCGCGTACCTGAACAACGATTTTTACAGGCGGTTCAGCGAAGCGGATAGGGCAAAAATTCTCCCCGTAACCAATACAAACCCCGATAATCATTGGTACGGCACAAAAGGCGGGGCAGACACACAGGATAACATCTTCCTGCTTAGCCTAGAGGAAGTGGCGTGCCACTATTTCGGCGACAGCAGCGCACTGCTGTACAACCCCCGAAAGAACCAACGCTATTGGTTTGAGCGAAAGGACAAAAACAACCCAAACCGAAAAACCACTCCGCTCGGGCAAGTGTGGAACTCGTGGTGGTGGCTTCGCACACCCGGTCGCGTCGGTGTAAAGGCGGTGTACGTCCACGGGGATGGCAATATCGGTATTCAGGGCAATAACATACTAAAAGGCAACCTCGCCGACGGCGAATGCCGCGGCGGCGTGCGCCCTGCTTTGTGGGTTAGGGTGGGGGAGTAAGGCGTTTATGCGGTTTACATATAGTTATGATGGATGAACTTATGCTGTCTGGGAGATAAGCTTTGTTGAAGTCCCAAATACATACTTTACTCAATTTTTTGCTGTAATATCAATACTGAGCACTTCAAACAGTTGGAGGTTAATCTTGCAACAAGAAACAATTATATAATTAAAGGAGGATAAATTTTGAGATTAACAAAAGCACGCGTACAGGGTTATCGCAGCATTATTGACTCAGGATATTTTGATGTAGAAAACGAAAAAATGATAATGGTTGGGCCAAACGAGGCGGGAAAAACAGCGCTATTGCAGGCTCTTCAGAAATTGAATCCCCCCGAAGGTATTGAATTGTTTAATCCGTTAAGAGACTATCCCCGTTCAAAATATGATGAAGATATAAAAAACGGGAAAATTAACCCCAAAGAATTTACTGTTGTTGAAGGTTATTTTACTCTTGATGATGTTGAAAAAAGCGTTCTTCCCGAGGCATATAAAAATATCACATACGTTTATGGACGTCGTTTGGACAATTCTCTATGGCATCGTTTGGACGACGAGCCTCAGGGGTTGGTGTTTTCTGAAGTTGAAAAAGATCTTCAACGCATGATGATTCATTTCCAGTCTACTGGTAAAAAACTCGAGGCTTCCGAATCAGAAATGTTAGCAATAAACACTGAGTATGAGGTCTTGATTTCTGGACTAAACAAGTCATCTCTTGTTCCAGTAGAAACAGCTTCCAAAATACAGACATGGTTAAAAAAGTATCTGAAATACGTTGATGAGGAGGATAGCAAAGAAGAGACACGGTATGACAGTCTGCAAAGTGTGTTAAATCGTCCTTTGGAACGAAATGAAGTGATGGATAAGTGTTCGAAGATGCTGCCGAAATTCATATTATTCAGTAATTATTTTAGAATTAGGCCAACGCTGCATTTACGTAAACTTGCCAATAGAATTGCAAATAATTCATTAGATGATGCCCAGTATGACTATGGTAATATGTGCCTATTAAAGTTCTTGGGATTTAGTGCTGAGGAATTAGCCAAGGCCGGGGAGACTGGGGAGTTTGATCTCAATATTCCTGCACAATACGAAAAATACAAGGCTCAGCTTGATGATCGTGATTATAGGTTAAATGCGGCAACTATCAGACTAACAGATGCAATTAGGGAAGTATGGAATCCATCCCAGGACATTCGTGATGTAAACAAATTGCGTATAAAAGCTGATGGGCAATATCTTAAAGTTGTTGTTGAAGATGAACTGGGCGTTGAAGTAGAGTTAGACCAACGGTCTGAAGGATTTCAATGGATGGTTTCATTTTATGTGGTATTTTTTGCAGAAGCCAAGGATAAACATAAAAATGCAATTCTTCTTCTTGATGAGCCGGGGCAAAGCCTCCATGCATTGAAGCAAGCGGAGTTTCAGAATACACTTTCGAAACTTAGTGAGAAAAATCAAACCATTTACACAACGCATTCGCCATTTTTAGTCGGAGCAAATGAGCTTGATAAAGTACGAGTTGTTGAAATGACGAACCGAAGAGAAGGAACAAAGGTACACTTATCTCTCACCGCGGCTGACAGCGGTGCCATATTGCCGTTACAAGAAGCGCTGGGATACGATTTGGCGCAGAGTATGTTCTTTCATAAGAAGAATCTTGTTTTGGAAGGGCTTACTGACATGTGGTACATAGAAAGTATTTCCCATATGATAAAAGCCTCAGGAAAGAAGGGTCTTGACGATAGCATTGCATTGATACCTGCTGGGTGTGCGTCTAAGGTCGTTTACTTCGCAACAATTCTTCACTCGCAAAACTTGAATATTGCTGCATTATTGGATTCCGATGCAGAGGGAGATTTAGCCGCGAAACAGGATACACTGGTAAACGCACTTGGGAGCAAAAAGATCCTCAGGACTAAAGATGTTTACGCTGGAACGGTTAAGAACGTTGAGATCGAGGATATTTTTCGAGAAACCTTAATTGTGGTTGCTAAAACTCAACTTGAATGGGATGCGGAAAAGCAGGCTAAAGAACAGGTTGGACGGCCAGTAGTTGATATTCTCTCTGAAGTGGCAAAGGATAGTTTCTCTAAATATAAATTGGCAAAAGCTTTTATAAAGTGGTCACGGGACAACAGTTTAGAAGATTTATCAGAAACTGAAATAAAGCAGTCGGAAAACTTGATTAAAAAAATAAATCAATCGTTATCCTAATGAATTGCCCATTATGCTTATCCCCCGGAGGTTCCCATGCAACACATCATCCTTCTTCTTCTAGCCCTCGGGCTAATCGCCTTGGCTCTCACGCTAACCGCAATCATAAAAAAATCAGGCAGAACCAAAACCGTTCTGCCTGCGCTTTTGTGCCTTGTTATCCTATTCGTTTTACTATGGTATTTCACCCCCGCGCAATATAGCCTTGACGAGAATGCAACCATCACCATCATCTACACCGCAAAGGATACGACGATAAATACTGATTTCGAGCAAAATAGGGAACTGAAATCACTCATTGCCGACCTGTCCTACAAAAGACCATTCTTTAACGGGGTTGAGCACCTACGGTTTCATGACGACGAGTACGTGTATATTCTAATAACAGACGTGTCGGGTAAACAGCCTTTCATCGGGCTACATATCACCCTAAACCCAGAATGCTTTACCCAAGGCAAAGGCACCTGCTTTGATAATCACTACGCCGAGGTTATAAACGCCCAGCCGCTTATTGCGTATGTAAAAAAAATCCTGCAAACGGCTTAGACAAAAAAACATGCCAAGGGTCGCCCCCAAGGCATGCTTTTTTACGCCTATAACCAGTGTAGCAAAACCCCGCTCTATCCGCGAGCCTTGCTCCACCACTCGAGTGCCCGCTCGATGGCGACATCCCAAAACGCCCAGTTGTGTACGCCGGGCCATTCCTCGTATATGGTGTTGCCGGGCTTTTCGCTCATATACTTGCCTAAATTGCGGCAGGCTTCAATGCCCATATCCTCGGTGCCGCACGCAAGGTACATATTGGGCAGTGCACCGTGCGCCTGCACATAGCGGTCAATCAGCGCGTTAATGTCCTTATCGCCGCCCGGTAGGTCGGCAAGCTTGCCAAACAGGCGCTCGTAAAACTCCGCACTCTTACCGCGTGCGTCAATCTCGCCCGGCTTCATCTGTGCAAGGCGGTCGGTGATCATCGCGCTGGATAGTGCTAGTATCGCGCCGAACGTCTTGTCAAAGAACAGCCCGTTGCGCAGCGCGCCGTAGCCGCCCATCGAGAAGCCCGCAATCACGGTGTCCTCCTGCTTGTCGGATAGGGGGAATAGGGAACGCGTAAAGTTCACCAGCTCCTCACCCACATAGGCGGCGTAATACTTTCCGCCCACCTCGTCGTCGAGGTAAAACGAGTTCTCGCCCGACGGGCAGAAGATCGCCACGTTGTACTTGAGCGCAAGCTCTTGAATGCGGCTGCCCAGCACCCAGTCGGTGCAGATACCGCTGTAGCCGTGCAGCAGATAGATGGAAGCAAGCGGCTCGGGCTTTTTACCGTTTTCCGCCTTGCCCTCAATGGGGACAATCGCCGTAACGGGTACCAGACGCTCTAGTTTTTTGCTAAAAAAGCTTAGCTGCATGGTTGCCATAATGTACACCCTCTCTTTCTGTAGCGCAATTTAATGTCTTTCTCTTTCATTATAAAGGTCGCGGGCGGGCTGTACATCCGCTTTTGCAAATATCGCTTATTATCAAAACAACAATCCAGATTTTTAATACTGTATATCTAACATGATTACATCGAAAAACCGCCCTCGCATCATGATAATGATACGGGGGCGGTATGCAGTTTGTCGGTTATGGATATTTCCTTTACTCGGTCGGTCTGGTGACGCGAACCCTACGCCTCCTGCTCCACCGCAACCTCTTCGCCCGCAGGCACAGGACGGCGCCCGTCCGACTTAATAAACAGCACGACGGCAACCACAAGCATGGGCAGCCCGCCAATCAGTCCGGCAATCGAGGGACCGAGGATGGGGTTATAGTCGCCGATCATCAGCATCATCGGCAGTGCCGCACCCGCATTCACGGCGGAATGGATGATACCGGCGGGCAGCGCGCTCCCCACGCGGATGGTAAAGTAGCCCTCGATAATACCAAGCGAGACGCAGAACACAATCATCGTCAGGATACCAACCCACGGGTAGCCGGTATAGTCTGTACCGTAGTTATGCCCCACCGCGATGATAGGCGCATGCCACACGCCCCAGATAAGCCCAGTGATAACGAGAGCCGCACGGTCAGAGACCATGCCACGCAGCTTGGGCAGCAGGTAACCCCTCCAGCCCAGCTCCTCGCCCATGGTGGGCAGCAGGTTAATTACAGGTCCGATTAGT
Source organism: Bacillota bacterium (assembly GCA_023443315.1). GTDB lineage: Bacteria > Bacillota > Clostridia > Oscillospirales > Ruminococcaceae > Acetanaerobacterium. The sequence goes on from JAEZVA010000045.1 coordinate 32,035, forward strand.
ATCATCTGCGCAAGGCTTATCGCAAGCATCAGCTGTGCGGGCATGGCCCCGGCACCCGACGTCTGCAGCATGCTTGTTAGCGTGGTCAGGTTTCGGTCAAACGACGCGGGGAACAATACAAAATACAGCACACTGCTCAGCAGAATCATCACGGTCGGGCCAAAGAACACCAGCAGGTAGGTTTTGATGTTCCCCTTAAAGCGGGGGAGCAGCCACATGTCTTTAAAGCCTTCCTTGGTTACCAAACGGGTGAGTATGCTCGCAAGCGCGGGCGCGAACATCGCACATGTCAGCAGCGCAACCGCCGCAAAGGAACCCGATGTCTGCAGCCCCGCAAGGGGAATGGTCAAAAACAACGCCCAAGCCACAGCAAACGCAAACAGGATAAACAGCAGTATCCGCTTCGTAGCCGCCTTTTTCTCTTGATTTGTCATGATTATACCCTCTTTCTTAATTGTTGTTATCCATAGCCCCGAGTTTTTCAAGGATGCTCTCGTATCGTGGATTGCCGGTAAGTGGTGCAAAGGCGGAGTTTATTGACACCGCGTGCACCATACTTTGCCGCACGGTTTGTTCACCTCGGGGCATCTGCGTACCAAGGTCCAGCCGTTCCAGCCAGCCATCCAGCAGGTCGAAGTAGTCGTCTCCTTTGAGCACAAGCGGGTAGATTGCGCTATCCGTCACAAGCTCGGTGTACTCCCACAGCGTATCCAGTGCTTCCTCTATCCTGCCCTGCGCCATATACCCCTGTGCGGCGGTTAGCAAAAGCCCAACCTCAAGCGCGGGGTGCAACCCCCTTAGCCCGAACGTCTCTGTCACACACCGTGCGCGTCGCATCGTTTCGTCAAACCGGGCGGGGTCGTCGGCACACACCGAAAGGGTAGCGGGCAGATAGTTAAACAGCAGCACAAGGGTTTGGTACATCCCGCCCTGCAACACCTCCCGCGCCTGCTGCTGCCGCCCGGTCATTGAGTACGCAGCCGAAAGAAGCAGCTCGGGCGGCATGGCAAGCATCTCGCTGCCCTCCAATAGCGCAAGCGCGCCATTTGGCTGCCCCTGAGACAAACAGCAGCTGGCCTCCATAAACAGTGCCTGCTTAATTAGCGCAACCTCGCCGCTTTCCTCCCGCACGCGGGCAAACAGCTCCTTGGCAAGTGCGACGGTTTCGGTTGCCTGACTCTCGCTCTTTGCAAGCTCTACATGGTTTACAAGCAAAACGCCCATCTGCAGCAGCAGCGCAAAGCAAGAGTAGTATTTTTTGATGATCTCCCTGCAGTGCGCCATCACCTCGTCATAGGGCTTTGCGGTAAAGTCGGCGCACAGGGTTTGGTACAGACAGCGAATGTCCTCTTTCCCCATCTGCGGCTGATAGTCCATTAACTCATCTAGGCTGATGTTAAAAAACGCCGCAAGCTGCGGCAATAAAACCACATCCGGGTAGCTTTGCCCCGTCTCCCATTTTGACACAGACGCCTTAGACACCCCGATGTGGTATGCCAGTTCGTCCTGTGTTAACCCCTTTTCTCGCCGTTTTGTGACGAGTACACGAGCGATGTTAATCTCCTTCATACCGTTCCCCCCTCCTTTGCCTTTGCTTTTATTATAGACCATGGTCTAGTCAGGGGCAATGGATTTATGGTTGATTTGGGTTAAATATATCAACCACCACGATACTTGTGAGCCACACGCAAAAAAAAGACCCGCGGCATCAATGCGTTTACGCAGGATGCCGCGGGTCTAGTAAACTTGATACCATGCGTAAAACAAGGTGTTACCCACAATACTCAAACAGATGCGTCTGCCATTTGGATAACGGAGAAACCGCGTATTTTTCGTATCTTTCAAATGCCTCCTGCGCGCTGATAAGGCAGTTTTCATCGCCGCCCTCCCCGATAAAGGTGTACGGGGTTTTTCCGTTCTGCTCCTCGTTTACGTATTGGCGAACACAATCGAGCAGGTCTTGTCTGGCAAGATCAAACGGTTCCGGTTCGGTTGTGGCGACAATGCCTCGATAGGTATATTCCGGCATCTGCGCGGTTAGTGAGCGAATTCGCTCCGCACCGTATTGAAACGAGATGTTAAGCAGCACAATGCCGCCCTTTTTCAGGTAATCCCTCGCCCCCTGCAGAACAATACGGCGAAACGTAAAGCCGTCGTCCCCCTCGCTTGAGGGTGGGTTTGACACAATGAAGTCGATGCTGCCCTTTAATGCCTCCAGCTTCAGTCTATCCTCTTGCCGATATGGGGTGTAGGAGTCTGACCAAAGAAAGCGAACCTTATGGCTGACGTTGTTTACGCGTGCATTTTCCACTGCGGCATCAATGTTTTGCTCAAAGATCTCAAGCCCGTACACCGCGCTGACCGACGCAATTTTTGCGGCAAGGATTGCAAGCCCACCCACTCCGCTACCCCAATCAATCCCGGTTCCATGCAGAAGTCCCTGATGAGAAGCAATCGCCTGCAGCATAACCCTGCTTGCCGCAGTTAGTGCAAAGGTGCCGTGGGGATGACCGATAACCAACTCACCAAGCCCATATGTATCCTCATTGCCAAGGACACTGGTCTCCTTGCCGGTGTCAATATAATAAAGCATTTTCCTTTCTCCTTTGTCCTCCCATCGTATGTGTTTATCCAACAATTATTATAACCCATTATCAGGAATGTGCAAGGTTTTGGATATAAAACGCCCCCGTATCTTTTTGTAAGATACAGGGGCGCTTCTAATTATAACACTATCGGGTCACTTAGCGGGGGTTCTTTATCGCTGCCTGAGCCGCGGCAAGGCGCGCAATCGGCACGCGGAACGGCGAGCAAGAAACGTAGGTCAGACCAACATCGTGGCAGAAGGTGATGGTGGAGGGGTCTCCGCCGTGCTCACCGCAGATGCCCAGCTTCATGTCGGGGCGGGTCTGCTTGCCAAGGTCTACCGCCATCTTTACAAGCTTGCCAACGCCTGTCTGGTCAAGCTTTGCAAAGGGGTCGTTCTCGTAGATCTTCTTGTCGTAGTACGCATCCAGGAAGTTACCTGCATCATCACGGCTGAAGCCGAAGGTCATCTGGGTGAGGTCGTTGGTGCCAAAGCTAAAGAACTCGGCTTCCTTTGCGATCTCGTCGGCGGTCAGACATGCGCGGGGAATCTCGATCATGGTGCCAACCTTGTACTCGAGTGCAACACCGCTCTTTGCGATGATGGCATCGGCGGTCTTGGTCACGATGTTCTTAACGTACTGCAGCTCCTTGATTTCGCCAACCAGCGGAATCATGATCTCGGGAACGATATCCCAATCGGCATGGTTCTTCTTCACGCTGATGGCAGCCTCGATGACTGCTGTGGTCTGCATCTCGGCAATCTCAGGGTACGAAACCGCCAGACGGCAGCCGCGGTGACCCATCATCGGGTTAAACTCATGCAGCGAGGTGATAACGTCCTTAATCTCCTGCACGGTTTTACCCATCTCTTTTGCAAGAGCGGCAATATCGTCTGCATCGGTGGGCAGGAACTCATGGAGCGGCGGGTCGAGGAAGCGGATGGTTACGGGGTGTCCGCCCAGTGCCTCGTATAGTGCGGCGAAGTCGCCACGCTGCATCGGTAGAAGCTTTGCAAGTGCGGTACGGCGCTGCTCTTCTGTCTTGGAGACGATCATCTCACGCATCGCGGCGATGCGCTCGCCCTCAAAGAACATGTGCTCGGTACGGCACAGACCAATGCCCTCGGCGCCGAACTCGGCAGCCTTCTTCGCGTCTGCGGGGGTATCTGCGTTGGTGCGAATCTTGAGCTGACGGTACTCGTCTGCCCATGCCATCAGGCGACCAAAGGTGCCCGAAATCTCAGCTTCAACGGTGGGGATGGCTTCGCCATAAATCTTACCGGTAGAGCCGTCAAGGGAGATGTAGTCGCCCTCCTTGATGGTCATGCCGCCAAGGGTAAACTGCTTGTTTGCCTCGTCCATCTTAATCTCGCCGCAGCCCGATACACAGCAGGTACCCATGCCGCGCGCAACAACCGCTGCGTGCGAGGTCATTCCGCCGCGAACGGTCAGAATACCCTGCGAGTAGTGCATGCCCTCGATGTCTTCGGGGGAGGTCTCAAGACGGCAGAGGATGACCTTTTCGCCCTTTTGTGCCCATGCGGTGGCATCATCGGCGGTGAATACAACACGTCCACACGCAGCACCGGGGGAAGCGGGAAGCGCAGAGCCGATGGGCTTTGCATTCTTCAGCGCGGTGGTGTCAAACTGCGGGTGCAGCAAAGCGTCAAGCTGCTTGGGGTCTACCATCATGACGGCTTCCTTGCTTGAGATCATACCCTCATCAACAAGGTCGCACGCAATCTTCAAGGCAGCTGCTGCGGTGCGCTTTCCGTTACGGGTCTGCAGCATGTACAGCGTCTTGTCCTCAATGGTGAACTCCATATCCTGCATATCGCGGTAGTGGTTTTCGAGAATACCACAGATCTTTACAAATTGGTTGTACGCGTCGGGCATAACCTCTGCAAGCTGGTCGATGCTCTGGGGGGTACGAACGCCTGCAACAACGTCCTCGCCCTGCGCGTTCATCAAGAACTCGCCGTACAGCTTCTTCTCGCCGGTAGAGGGGTTACGGGTAAACGCAACGCCGGTACCCGAGGTGTCGCCCATGTTGCCGAATACCATTGCCTGTACGTTAACGGCAGTACCCCAAGAGGAGGGGATGTCGTTCATACGGCGGTAGTAGATGGCACGGGGGTTATCCCAAGAACGGAACACCGCCTTGACGGCGCCCATCAGCTGCTCTACGGGGTCTGCGGGGAAATCGATGCCCTTGGCGCGCTTGAACTCCGCCTTGAACTGGCGAACAAGCTCCTTGAGGTCTTCGGTGGTCATTTCGGTGTCAAGGGTAATGCCCTTCTTCTCCTTGAGCTCATCGATAAGCTCCTCGAAGTACTTCTTGCCAACCTCCATAACAACATCCGAGTACATCTGGATAAAGCGACGGTAGGAATCGTATGCAAAACGAGGGTTGCCCGTCAGCTTTGCAAAGCCCTCAACCACCTCGTCGTTCAGACCGAGGTTGAGGATGGTATCCATCATACCGGGCATGGATGCACGCGAACCCGAGCGTACCGAAACAAGCAGCGGGTTGGTGGGGTCACCAAACTTTTTGCCGGCAATCTTCTCAAGCTCCGTAATGTTCTTAAGAATCTCGCCCTTGATGTCGTCATTAATCTTCTCGCCGTCAACATAGTACTGCGTGCACGCCTCGGTGGTTACTGTAAAACCCTGAGGAACAGGAAGACCCAAATTGGTCATTTCCGCAAGATTTGCGCCCTTGCCGCCCAGCAGCTCTCGCATCTTGCCGTTGCCCTCTGAAAAAAGATAAACAAACTTTTTGCTCACTATACTTCTACCTCCCAAATTAAATATGCAGTATATATTAAAATGCTCACAGAGCGTAAGCGCAAAACTTCGCACAGCCGGCTGAATACTGCGCCCAACCGTCTATGCGACAATGTAAAAAGGCACAGACCTTAGCGCGACGAAACCAATCCATCGCCGCCCGGGTGTACTGTGCTATCTTGTCTCGGACGAGTTGTCCGTAAAACAGGGCTGAAAAAACCGTCTCCTCCAACGCCGCGTTGCGACCGCGTCTATCGGTAGGAAACTGACTGGCTGTTTTCAACTGAATACATTATTGATATTTTTGCACACAAATAGCCATTGATACAATGACATCAACTTATTATAGCAGATAGCTTTTATTTTTTCCATATTAATTTATTAAATAATGCGAATGGGGCGGCGCAGGGTGATAATTCGATGATTTGTATGAACAATCGCCCCCCGGCAGACACGTTGTTGATACAGATACACGGAAACTTTCGGCACAAGTCATCAATAGCTTACCCCATTTTGCATCGCGTTGCAACGCAAAAGCGGCCGCCCATCACAGCAGCCGCTCTTGCGCATCATTTTATAGTAAACAGGGATAAAAAGAAGTAAGCAAATTAGTGTGGTGTTTATTCGTCCTGCAGGGCGTCGTAGCCCTCTTCGCCGGTACGAACCTTTATGACGTTCTCTACGTCGTAAACAAAGATTTTGCCGTCGCCGATGTGTCCGGTGTAAAGCACCTTCTTGGCAGTCTCTACCACTGTAGCCACCGGCACCTTGGATACCACGACCTCTACCTTAATCTTAGGCAGAAGCTGCATGTCAACCGGTACGCCTCTGTAGTATTCCGACGCGCCCTTTTGAATGCCGCAGCCCAGAACCTGTGTAACGGTAATGCCGCTTACACCAATGGCGTTGAGCGCGCTCTTGAGTGATTCGAACTTGCTCTGGTTCATGAGGATAACAACGTTTGTCATCTTCACGCCCTCATGAGCGGTGCCCTTTACAACACGAACGGGAACTGCCTGCTCCACAGAAGCGGCGGGGGTAATCTCGGTAATCTCAAACGCCTCGCCTGCAACGTTCGGTACAAAGTCGGCATATGCGCTGACAAGACCATGCTCGTGGATGTCAAGACCCTCGATCTCCTCCTGCTTGGAGACCCGCAGACCGATGGTCGCCTTGATGATGAAGAACACAACCGTCATGGTAACAACAACCCAAAGGATTACCGCACCAACACCAAGCGCCTGAACACCCAGAAGACCAAATCCACCGCCGTAGAACACGCCGCCTTCAACAGCAAACAGTCCTACTAAGATGGTACCCAGTGCGCCGCACACGCCGTGTACGCTGATAGCACCAACCGGGTCGTCGATCTTTGCAACCTTGTCAAAGAACTCTACCGCCAGAACAATCACAACACCTGCGATAACACCGATGATTGCAGCGCCTGCCGGGGATACCGCCGCGCAGCCTGCCGTAATGGCAACCAGACCGGCGAGTGCGCCGTTGAGGGTCATGGATACGTCGGGTTTCTTGTAGCGAATCCATGTGAATATCATGGTAACGCACGCTGCAATCGCCGCAGCGAGGTTGGTGTTAACAAAGATCTTGCTCATCAGGGTAAGGGTTTCGTCGCCGGTAGCCGATACGGTAGAAGCACCGTTGAAGCCGAACCAGCACATCCACAGGATGAATACGCCCAGTGCGCCGAGTGTCAGGCTGTGCCCGGGAATCGCCTTGGGCTTGCCGTCCTTGCCATACTTACCGATACGCGGTCCGAGAATCTTAGCGCCAACAAGCGCCGCAACACCACCGACCATATGTACCGCAGTAGAACCGGCAAAGTCGATAAAGCCAAGCTGTGCCAGCCAGCCGCCGCCCCAGATCCAGTGACCGGAAATCGGGTAGATTACTGCGCTGATGATAAGGCTGTAGAAGCAATATGAGATGAACTTGGTGCGCTCTGCCATAGCACCGGAAACGATGGTCGCCGCCGTTGCGCAGAACACGGTCTGGAAGATTAAGAACGCCCACGACGGGTAGGAACCCGAATAGTCCCCGCGGGAGAACAGATCAATTGCACCGAAAAACCCGTTGCCGGAACCGAACATGATACCGAATCCGATAATCCAGTAAACAGTCGCGCCGATGGCAAAGTCCATCAGGTTCTTCATGATGATGTTTCCTGCGTTTTTTGCTCTGGTAAAGCCGGTCTCCACCATCGCAAAGCCTGCCTGCATAAAGAATACCAGAACAGCGCCGAGCAATACCCATATGGTATCGACGGATGAGAATACCCCAGTCATAAAATTACTCCTCCTCATATACATTCATTCTTCCGGCTTTCCCGCTTAAAAAGCACAGGAGCGCCGGGACTATTTTAACGCCTTCTTATCCCCCGAAGGACGCTAAAAGCTTGTGCTAGAAACCTTGCAGCAAAGACGGTCCATTCCTTAAACAAAACCGCCCGTTTGCATATGCCTAGTATTTTGCCGGATATCGTAGGTTATTGTCTTATGACCGTACAGCCATGGTGTCCCCCCTTGGGGGGGAGAAGCACCATGTCCCCTGCTGTAAGGTGTTTATGACACGGATTATGACGAATTAAGCGTAAAACAACAGATCGCCGTAGGTCGGGAACGGCCAGTACTTCTTGGCGGTGATGCTCTCGAGCTCGTCGGCAACCGCGCGCAACTCGCTCATTGCGGTAATAACCTCGCTCTTGCAGTAGCCCGACAGCTCAAAGACGGTCTCCTCGTGGTTCTTCATCTCAAGCAGCACGGCGTCGAGCGCCTCAATCTTGTTGTACAGGCTGCTTGCAAGACCCGAAAGCTTGGTTACCAGCTTCTCTTCCATCTCGCAGCTAATGGCGGAGCTAAGACCCTTCTTGGCAACGGCTGCGGTGCTGATCTCGTCGATGTAGCTAATCACCGCGGGCAGGATATCCTTCTTGGCGATATCGAGTGTAGCCAGTGCCTCGATGTTGATGGTCTTGCAGTACGCCTCTAGGTTAATCTCGCAGCGGGAGTGCATCTCGGCCTCGGTGAATACGCCGTGCGAGGTAAACAGCTTAACGCTCTTTTCGGTGATGAAGTAGGGCATCGCCTCGGGGGTGGTCTTTAGGTTAAGTAGCCCTCTCTTCTCGGCCTCCACAACCCAATCCTCAGAGTAGTTGTTGCCGTTGAAGATGATGCGTCTGTGCTTTTTCAGGGTCTCCTTCACCAGTGCGTTTAACGCCGCGTTAAAGTCGGTCGCTGTTTCCAGTACATCGGCAAACTGCTTGAGTGCCTCGGCAACCACGGTGTTGAGCACCACGTTGGGTCCCGAGATAGACAGCGAAGAGCCCAAAGAGCGGAACTCGAACTTGTTGCCGGTAAACGCAAAGGGCGAGGTACGGTTGCGGTCGGTGTTGTCTTTCGGGATACTGGGCAGTACGCTTACGCCAATACGCATCTGCTCCTGTGCCTTTTGGTCGTAGGCGGTGCCGTCCACAATCGCGTCTAGAATAGCGGCAAGCTCGGTGCCCACAAACGCGGAGATGATAGCGGGGGGTGCTTCGTTTGCGCCCAAACGATGGTCGTTTCCGGCGCTCGCGACCGCCAGTCTCAGCAGCTCCTGATACTCATCAACCGCCTTAAGCACTGCGGTGAGGAACAGGATAAACTGCGCGTTGTCCTTGGGCGAATCGCCCGGCTCAAGCAGGTTCATGCCGGTATCGGTGGAGATGGACCAGTTGTTGTGCTTGCCCGAGCCGTTTACGCCGGCAAAGGGCTTTTCGTGCAGCAGACAAACCAGACCGTGGCGAAGGGCAACCTTCTTCATCATCTCCATAGTAAGCTGGTTGTGATCGGTGGCGAGGTTGGTTGTTGTGAAGATGGGTGCCAGCTCATGCTGTGCGGGGGCAACCTCGTTGTGCTTTGTTTTTGCAAGCACGCCCAGCTTCCAAAGCTCCTCGTCAAGCTCCTTCATAAACGCCGCAACGCGGGGACGGATGGCGCCGAAGTAATGGTCTTCAAGCTCCTGACCCTTAGGCGGCTTTGCACCAAACAGGGTTCTGCCGGTGTAGATTAAATCTTTGCGCTTCTCGTACATCCCTTGGTCGATTAGGAAGTACTCCTGCTCGGGGCCTACGGTGGTGTTTACGTGGCTTACCTCGGTGCGTCCAAACAGCTTCAGCACGCGCAGCGCCTGCTTGTTAATGGCCTCCATCGAGCGCAACAGCGGGGTTTTCTTATCCAGCGCCTCTCCGCCGTAGGAGCAGAACGCGGTGGGTATGCACAGTGTGCCGTCCTTGATAAACGCGTAGGAGGTGGGGTCCCATGCGGTGTAGCCGCGTGCCTCAAAGGTGGCGCGCAGTCCGCCGGAGGGGAAGCTCGATGCATCCGGCTCGCCCTTAATCAGCTCCTTGCCCGAGAACTCCATAATCACCTTGCCGTCGCCCGAGGGGGAGATAAAGCTGTCGTGCTTTTCGGCGGTGATGCCTGTCATAGGCTGGAACCAGTGGGTAAAGTGGGTGACGCCCTTTTCCAGTGCCCAGTCCTTCATTGCGGTTGCGACTACGTTAGCAACACATAAATCCAGCGGCTCATCCTTTTTAATAGCGGAGAGCAACGCCTTATACGTGTCCTTGGGGAGCCTTTCCCGCATTACCTTGTCGCCGAACACCATGCTGCCAAACAGTTCTGGTACCTTGCTCATACGATAAATCCCTCACATTCACAATAATCTGAACTTTTGTTTTATCGGTTCTATCCCTGAACGAAAAAAACAACAAAAAAGGCACTGCGGGCTAAACCCACAGCGCCTTCGCTGCTTGATACGATTAGTATATACCAGCGTCAAAAATTTGTCAACAGGTTTTTTAAAAAAAGTTTTTGCATGGTTTGCAGGACACTCTCGCGCATCCTGCATATTATATACAACAAGCTACACAGATGTTGGCTTGTTTTAAGGTAACTATATAATATATGCAATAGCCAAATATTTTTCTTTCAAAAATGGTTGACATTTCTTCGTGTATCAGTATAATAAAGTCAATGAACAAAGGTGTTCGCATATAGGTGCAGGATATTCCTGTGCCTATTTGCGACCACCTTTGTTTTTTTCATCTACCCCATATTGGTATAGGGCATACAGGGATAATCGCATTGCACCTTACCCTTATCATCAGCCAACGGGATGATTTCGATGCACCGGCAGCAGGGAAAGCGCTTTATAATGTATGTTGGAGAAAAGAGAGAGTACTAGATGCAAAGACTACCACTCGAAGGCGAGGTTCGCATCCCGTCGGGGTGTGCAATCTCGGGTATGATTTCAAAAAGCGGCAAGCGTCGTAACGGCAGCGACATCATTCGCTCCATAGCGACAATGCACGACCGTTCCAACGGACTGGGCGGCGGTTTTGCGGCATACGGCATCTACCCGCAGTACAGGGAGCTGTATGCGTTCCACCTATTTTACCAAACCCCCAAAGCCAAGGAGGAGTGCGAGCAGTATATGCTAGCGCACTTCGAGGTTGCGCAGGCGGAGGAGATACCCACGCGCAAGCACCCGAACATCACCGCAAAGCCGGATATCATGCGCTACTTTTTATCGCCAAAGCCACTCGCGCTTGCGGCAAGCCAGCTGGACGAAAAGGAATACACCGCCCGCGTTGTCATACATATTAATACGGTGATAGACGGCGCGTTTGTATTCTCGAGCGGCAAGAACATGGGCGTGTTCAAGGCAGTCGGCTTCCCCGAGGACGTGGGCGAATTTTACTGCTTAGAGCAGTACGAGGCGTATTCGTGGACAGCGCACGGTCGTTACCCCACAAACACCCCAGGCTGGTGGGGCGGTGCGCACCCGTTTGCCCTGCTCGACTTCACCATCGTACACAACGGCGAGATCTCGTCCTACGACGCAAACCGCCGCACCATAGAGATGTACGGCTACAAGTGCGACCTACTCACCGACACCGAGGCGATTACCTACATCTTCGACTACCTTGTGCGCAAGCTGGGGCTTACCTTAGAAGAGGCCGCAAGCGTCGTCGCCGCCCCATTCTGGAGCGAGATTGACCGCATGCCCACCGAGGAAAAGGCACGCCTCACCTACCTACGCAACGCGTTTTCGAGCCTGCTCATCACAGGACCGTTTTCGATTCTGCTTGGGTTCGAGGGCGGGCTGATGGCACTAAACGACCGCCTAAAGCTACGCTCCATGGTCGTGGGCGAGGCGGGCGACACCGTGTACATGGCAAGCGAGGAATGCGCAATCCGCGCCATTGAACCGAATGTAAGTAGGGTATGGGCGCCCAAGGGCGGCCAGCCCGTAATCGTAACACTGGATGGAGGTGTGCGCTGATGGCTGTTAACTACAATAACCCCGAATACGAGGTAATACGCAACCTAGACCGCTGCATCACCTGCCGCGTGTGTGAACGCCAGTGCGCAAATGAGGTACACAGCTACGACGAAGAAACCCACCGCATGAAGGCGGACGAGATGCTGTGCGTTAACTGCCACCGCTGCGTGTCGCTGTGCCCCACCCGCGCACTTAAAATAGTAAAGACCGACAATACATTTAAAGAGAACGCCAACTGGTCCAACCAAACCATCGCCGAGCTATACCGCCAGGCGGAGACAGGCGGCGTGCTGCTGTCCTCCATGGGAACCCCCAAGGACTACCCGGTGTACTGGGATAAGATGCTCATCAACGCCTCGCAGGTAACAAACCCCTCCATCGACCCGCTGCGCGAGCCGATGGAAACGCGGGTGTATTTGGGCAAAAAGCCGGGCAAGATCGCCCGTGACGAGAACGGCAACATCGAAAACAACCTAACCCCGCAGCTGGAGCTTGCCACCCCCGTGATGTTCTCGGCGATGAGCTACGGCTCTATTAGCTACAACGCGCACGAAAGCCTAGCCCGCGCTGCCGAGGAGCTTGGCATTATGTACAACACCGGCGAGGGCGGACTGCACAAGGACTTTTACCGCTACGGCCAAAACACCATCGTGCAGGTGGCATCGGGACGCTTCGGGGTCTATAAGGATTATTTGGAGGCGGGCGCCGCCATCGAGATTAAGATGGGACAGGGCGCAAAGCCCGGCATCGGCGGGCATCTGCCCGGCACCAAGATCGTCGGCGATATCTCGCAGACCCGTATGATCCCCGAGGGCTCGGACGCCATCAGCCCCGCGCCCCATCACGACATCTACTCGATTGAGGACCTGCGTCAGCTGGTCTACTCGCTCAAAGAAGCAACCGCGCACAAAAAGCCGGTTATCGTAAAGATTGCCGCGGTGCACAACGTCGCCGCCATCGCAAGCGGCATCGCCCGAAGCGGCGCGGACATCCTCGTTATCGACGGCTTCCGCGGCGGCACGGGCGCAGCACCCACCCGCATCCGCGACAACGTGGGTATCCCCATCGAGCTTGCGCTTGCCAGTGTGGATGAGCGCCTGCGTCAGGAGGGCATTCGCGACGATATCTCGGTGGTGGTGGGCGGCTCTATCCGCTCAAGCGCCGACATCGTCAAGGCGGTGGCACTCGGCGCGGACGCGGTGTATGTCGCAACCGGCGCATTGCTTGCCCTAGGCTGCCATCTGTGCCGCAGCTGCCAAACGGGTAAATGCAACTGGGGTATTGCCACCCAACGCCCCGAGCTGGTGCGCCGCCTAAACCCCGATCTTGGCTACAAACGCCTTGTCAACCTCATCACCGCGTGGGACCACGAGATTAAAGAGATGATGGGCGGCATGGGTATTAACTCGCTCGAATCCCTAAGAGGCAACCGCCTGATGCTACGCGGCGTGGGGCTAAACGCCAAGGAGCTTGAGATTTTAGGCATCAAGCACGCCGGAGAATAGCGAAGCGAAGCTTCGCATTAGGAGAACCTTCGGTTCTCGGCATCTTCTGTACCAACCGTATTGGGAAACCTTCGGTTCTCGGCACAATCAAAACCTACCGTAGGGGCGAATCACCAACCCACGATTCTCAGCACAATATCAATCCAAACCGTAGGGAGCGACGCCCTCGTCGCTCCCTCCCTGACCAATCATAATAGGCATGTAAATTGATTTATGCGGTGACAACGGAACGGTCAAGACCGTTCCCTACAATTCGCCACATTGATGATTGGTATTATGAACGCCTACGGTTCTCGGCACGAAATCAATCAAATCGTAGGGGCGAATCGCCAACCGTTGGTTGCCATTATCGGTCGTCCGCAGGGGATGCTGTCAGAAACGGACGCGCAATGCGCGCCCCTACGGTGCAAAACGGAACGCCAAGGACGCATCGCCAACCGTTGGTTGGCATTGGGAAAACCTTCGGTTTTCCACGTATGACTGAATCTATGCGTATAAAAACCCTCCGGCCTTGTGCCGCCATTCCCCCAACCAGCCAAGAAAGGGAAGGAACAACTATGAAGCGAATCTATGTCAACGAAAAGTGGTGCTTAGGCTGCCACCTTTGCGAATACTACTGCGCCTACGCAAACCAGACCGAGCAGGACATGGTCAAGGCGCTCAAGGACATCACCATCAACCCCCGCATCCAAATCGAGGAGCGCGGCGGCATCTCGTTTGCCGTGTCCTGCCGCCACTGCGAGGAACCGCTGTGCGTTAAGGGCTGCATCACCGGCGCACTGACGGTGGAAAACGGCGTGATAGCCATCGATTCCAACCGCTGCGTGGGCTGCTACACCTGCATCCTGTCCTGCCCCTACGGCGCGGTTATGCCGTCGGATACGGGTGCGGTGCAAAAGTGCGAGCTGTGCACCAAAAACGCGTTTGGCGAGCCCGCCTGCGTACAGGGTTGCCCAAATAACGCAATCGTGTTTGAGGAAAGGAGCTAGGCTGCAATGAATTATGTGATTATCGGCAACTCTGCCGCCGCAGTAGGCTGTGTAGAGGGTATCCGTCAGGTGGATAAAACGGGCTCGATTACCATCCTCTCAGACGAGCCGCACCACACCTATTCCCGCCCGCTTATCTCGTACCTCATCTACGGCAAAACGGACGAAGACCGCATGAAATACCGCCCCGACGACTTTTACACCAAAAACGGCTGCACCGCCCTGCTCGGGGTAACCGCCACGAAGATAGACAAAGACAACAAGCAGGTTGTTCTCGATGACGGCAAGACGGTGCCATACGATAAGCTGCTTGTCGCCACCGGCTCCAAGCCGTTTGTGCCCCCCATGCAGGGCCTGGATAAGGTGAAAAGCGCGTTTACCTTTATGACGCTCGACAGCGCAAAGGCGCTCGACGCGGCGCTTACCCCCGAAAGCCGTGTACTGATTGTGGGCGCGGGTCTCATCGGGCTGAAATGCGCCGAGGGCATTGCCAAAAAGGTTTCGTCCATCACGGTGGTGGACCTTGCGCCCCGCATCCTGCCGAGTATTCTGGATGAGGAAGGCTCCGCCATGATGCAGCGACACATCGAGAGCAAGGGCGTAACGTTTATTCTGGGCGACAGCGTAAAGGAGTTTACCGAGACCTCCGCCACCCTGAACGGCGGCGGAACGGTGGAGTTTGACGTCGCGGTGCTGTGCGTGGGCGTACGCCCCAACGTCGAGCTGGTTAAGGACGCGGGCGGAACGGTGGGGCGCGGCATTGCCACCGACGAGTTCTGCCGCACCGACATCCCCGACGTATACGCGGCGGGCGACTGCTCCGAGAGCGTAGACATCGCCGACGGCGCGTGCAAGGTGCTTGCGCTGCTGCCCAACGCCTACATGCAGGGCGAAACGGCGGGGCTTCATATGGCGGGCACCGAAAAGCCGTACAACAAGGCGCTTGCCATGAACGCCATCGGCTTCTTCGGGCTGCACATCATCACTGCCGGCTGCTATCAGGGCGAGGAGTTTGTGAAGCGTGGCAAAGACGGTATAACCTATAAGAAGCTGGTGTATGCCGACAACCGCCTCAAGGGCTACATCCTCATCGGCGACATCGCGCGGGCGGGCATCTACACCGCGCTGATTCGCGAGCAGACCCCGCTGGACACCATCGACTTTGACCTGATTCGCGAACGCCCCCAGCTCATGGCGTTCTCCCATAAAGAGCGTGCGCAAAAGCTGTCCACCAAGGCGTAGCATCCCGATTATGTTAACCGAAGAAGTAACCTGATAGAAAATACAAGGCGCCGCTTTTCTGCACAAAACGGAAAGGGTGAGTGAAGGCGCCGGAGAGGCATGGTACCCCTATGAATATTACAGCGGGCGATATGCACTTTGAACAGCTTAACCGCCAGATTCGCGAAAGCGGCGATAAGGATATCGTGATTGAACACTGCTTAGGGCAGCGCTACATCGGCGCGGGTCTGGGCGGCAGAGACATAACCATCAACGGCGTACCCGGCAACGCGCTGGGCGCGTATCTAGACGGGGCGGTTATTACCGTAAACGGCAACGCGCAGGACGCCACGGGCGACACGATGAACGACGGGCGGATTATCATCCACGGTTCGTCGGGCGACGCCACCGGCTACGCGATGCGTGGCGGCAAGATCTTTGTACAGGGGGATGCGGGCTACCGCGCCGGCATCCACATGAAGGCGTATATGGAGAAGCTCCCCGTGCTCGTCATCGGTGGCAAGGCGGGCAGCTTTTTGGGCGAATATCAGGCGGGCGGTCTTATCATCGTGCTCGGTCTAAACTGCGAGCGCACCGACGATTATTTAAGCTTTTGCGCCACCGGCATGCACGGCGGCAAGATCTATCTGCGCACCGATACCCCACCCGCCAACCTACCCAAGCAGATTGTGGTGAAAAAGGCGGAGCAGGCGGACATCGACGAGATTGCCCCGCACATCGAGGAGTTCTGCGCCCTGTTTGGCGAGGATAAGGAAAAGGTGCTCGCGGGGGACTTCCTTGTGCTGACCCCCGACACAAAAAATCCTTACAAACAGCTTTATACTTACAACTAAATGTTGTATAATAATAACAATGTGCTGTAACGGCAGGCATTCCTGTGTTTATTAAAAATGGGCAAAGGCGCTCTTCACATGAATTTAAGGGTGCAGGCTTGCCTTGCGCCCTTTTTTCGGGATTTTTTGCGGATTTACCGCATAATCAACAATTTCTAACATCTCGGACACACACCCCCATCCATTTGCATCATAAAAACCTACTTAACCCCGGTTCTCCGCACAGCTCAAAAAGACCGTAGGGGCGATTATCAATCGCCCGCGGTTACCGGCAAATTAAACGTTACAAATTTCAACACCATCCGCATGGCGCATCTCCAACCTACAGTTGGCATTTTAATCACCTGCAACGTTACCCAATTACGGTTATCCTTTCCTGCAATTTAACTCATCCAAGCAATTCATTTCTTGTAACAGTGAGGTTGCGATATGGAGTTACCAAAACGCAAACCCATTCGCTTACGCGGTTATGATTACGCCCAATGCGGCGCATATTTTATTACTATATGCGTTAGAAATCGACATGAAATGTTGTGGAATAAAGATACAGAAACGCGCACCCGTCATCAGGAAGAATGTGCAGATAATTTACATGAAATGTATTCTTTGTCCGAATACGGTTTGATTGTCGAACAGGCAATTAAAAATATTCCAGATATTTATCACGAGGTTAATGTAATAAAATATGTTATTATGCCAAACCATGTTCACTTGCTGATAGAAACCGTGCCCGGTACGAACCATGAAGAGAACGGGCGATTGCTAATCGCCCCTACGGTTTCTACCGTTGTTAAGCAGTTTAAACGAAGTGTCTCAAAACAAATTGGGTTTTCCTTTTGGCAAAAATCCTTTCATGACCATATTATTCGCAATCAACAGGATTATCAGATGATATGCCGCTATATCGATGAAAATCCGAATAAATGGCGGGAAGACTGTTATTATCCCGTTAAGGAATGTATACGCGAATAGTTTACTTCCTTTAACGAGCAACATAATATCCCTCCGTAGGGGCGATTATCAATCGCCCGCGGTTACCGTCGAAGCACAACCAATCAACGCCGAGGACACCATTCCCAAAACATCAAATATAATTAAACCAAAACAATCCCCAAAAAGAAAGGACATGATGGTATGCAGTATACCTCTAGCGACGTGATTAAGTTTGCAAAGGAAAACGACGTCAAATTCATACGCCTTGCGTTTTGCGACGTGTTCGGCACGCTAAAGAACCTGTCGGTCATGTCCGACGAGCTGCCGCGCGCGTTTGAACGCGGCATTTTGTTTGACGCAAACGCCGTTACCGGCTACCGCGATATGGAGGACACCGAGCTGCTTTTGTTCCCCGACCCCAGCACCCTCACGGTGCTGCCGTGGCGGCCACAGCAGGGGCGTGTGGTGCGCCTGTTTTGTGATATCCGCCGTCCCGACGGTACGCCGTTTGCGGGGGATAACAGAGCGATTTTAAAGAACACACTCAAAAAGGCGCAGGATATGGGCTACACCTGCCATATCGGCACCGACTGCGAGTTTTACCTGTTTGAGGCGGATGAAAACGGCAACCCCACCCGCAAGCCCCATGACCTTGCGCGGTATTTTGACGTTGCCCCCTTAGACCGCGGCGAGAACGTACGCCGCGACATCTGCCTCACGCTCGAGGAGATGGACATCAAGCCCCAAAGCTCCCACCACGAAAAGGGGCCCGGGCAAAACGAGATCGATTTTAAAAGCAGCACCCCGCTGCGCGCGGCGGATAACTTTGCCACCTTCAAGTCGGTGGTAAAGACCATGGCGTCACGCAACGGGCTGTATGCGTCCTTTATGCCAAAACCGATGTACGATGAAAGCGGCAGCGGTCTGCACATCAAGCTTTCGCTGTATCGGGGCGTTACCAATGTGTTTCAGTGCGGCGAGCAAGGGCTAAGCCGCGAGGCGCGTTCGTTTATTGCGGGCGTTTTGCGCTATGCGCGTGAGATGAGCGTCTTCTTAAACCCGCTTACCAACTCCTACGCGCGGCTTACCGCATCCGAAGGATTAAACCGCATTGCGTGGGGCTACCGCAACCTGTCACAGATTGTGCGCATCCCCACCCTTTGCGACGACCTTGCGCATCTGGTGCTGCGCTCGAGCGACCCGTCCTGCAACCCGTATATCGTGTTTGCGCTGGTGCTTAGCGCGGGGCTTGAGGGCATTGAAAAGGGCTACGAGCTGGCCGACGAGCTATTCTGCGACAGCGCCGCCTGCCTGACGGATGCTGCGCTTTTGCCTGCCGCATTAAACGAGGCTATCAAAGAGGGGAGCGAGGGCGAGTTCCTATCCTCGGTGCTGCCCGACCGCCTGATTGACAGCTACCTTTCCGCCAAACGGCGCGAATGGGATACCTATACCACCCGCAAGGACAAAGAGGTTATTGAGCGCGAGATGTATTTTAACATCATCTGACCGCCGCCCTTTGCAGCTACAGGCAAACGGGTCGTAACCGAATGGAACTTAACACACAACAAAGCATAACGGTGGTGATGGGTATGGAACAGGTTCTACTGGTTTCGAGCACCGATAAAAGCATAGAATTTATCTCGCAGCTTTTGCGCGAAGCGGGCACAAACCCCGCCGACATCATCTGTGCACAGAGCGGTGGTGAGGCGCGCCGGCTTGTTTCGCGCACCGATTATTCACTCATTGTCATCAACGCGCCGCTGTCCGACGAGTTCGGGCACGAGCTTTCGATATCCTGCGCCGAGCACACCACGGCGGGCATCATCATCATTGCCAAAAACGAGATTGCCGACGATGTATCCGCCCGTGTGGAAAACTACGGCGTGTTTGTTCTGCCAAAACCCTTAGGCAGGCAGATGTTCTTTCAAACCCTCAAGCTGGTTGCCGCCGCCAGACGGCGTATGCTGGGGCTGAAAAACGAGAACCTGAAGCTTCAGAAGAAGATTGAGGAGATTCGCCTCATCGACCGCGGCAAGTGTGCCCTGATTCAATACCTGAGCATGACCGAGGAGCAGGCGCATAAATACATCGAGCGTCAGGCAATGGATCTGCGCGTCACCAAAAAAGAGGTGGCGGAGGGGATCTTGCGGACGTATGAGACGTAGGGGATTGTCTAATTATCATCGCATAAAAGAATGACCCGCCGGAAAACGGCGGGTTTTGTGTATGATACACTCAATACGTTAACTGCAACCAACAAACCCCCGCCAACCTGCAATGCTTCGGCAGGTTGGCGGGGGTGTTTTACTAATTTCTATCGGGTTTCGCTTCGCGCACTATTACAATCGGTGCCTGCCAAAGCAATTATTTAATCGACGGCAGCTCTACCTGTGCGCTTGCGCCGGTGTCCTCGAACAGGGCGATGGTCACCTCAAAGGTTTGATCCGCACCGCTTACGGGGCGGCGGAAAACGGTCAGGGTGATGGTATCGCCGGGCTTGTGCTTTTCTAAAACGGAGTAGATGTCGTTGGCGGTGTTAATCTTTACGCCGTCAATCTTTGTGATGATGTCGTTTGCCTGCACGCCCTTGGCGGCAATGTCGCTGCCGCGCTCTACGCCCGCAATGACCACGCCGGTGGGCACCGAGTAAAGCTGTGCCTCCATCTCGCCGACCGAGCCGCTGATGGTAATGCCAATCTTCGCGCGTCCGGTCACACGACCGTTTGCAATCAGGTCCTCAATAATCGGCACGGCGGTGTTGCTGGGTATGGCAAAGCCGATGCCCTCGTAGTCGGTGGCGGCTATCTTAGAGGAGTTGATGCCGATAACCTGCCCGTATTCGTTTACCAAAGCACCGCCCGAGTTACCGGGGTTGATGGCGGCGTCGGTCTGGATGCTGTCCATTGTGTAGCCGCCCGAGCTTGTAATCTGGCGGTTTACGGCCGAGATAATGCCCTGTGTGATGCTGCCGGCAAACTCCAGTCCGCCGGGGTTGCCGATGGCAACCACCTTGTCGCCTGCCGCCATCTGGTCGGAGTTTCCTAATGTAGCGACGGTCAGACCGGTTGCTTCAATCTTTATTACTGCAAGGTCGGTGCGGGCATCGGTGCCAATAACCTTTGCCTCGTATTCGTCTGAGTTGCTCAGTACAACCTTAATGCCCTGTGCGCCGCTGATAACGTGAGCGTTGGTCACAATATAGCCGTCCTCGCTCAGGATGATACCCGAGCCTTCACCTGCGGGAACCCAGGTGGAGTTCATCTGGTAGGTGACAATCCCCACCACGCTGGGGGACACCTTTACATGAATTTGCTTGGTGGTCAGCGCACCGCTCACCGAGACGATATCCTCATCCTGTGGTACATCCGAGATGCTGATGCCGTTGTTGACGGTAGCGTCCCCATCCTTTATCGCCGGCGCGGAGGAGGCAATCTCCGAAGCGGTGCCGCCCGGGTTTTGAAGAATGTTGTTTGCGCCTGCTAGGGTATAGATACCAAAGCCCGCAAACGCGACAATGGAAAGGGAGAGCATTACTCCGATAATGCCAAGGAACACCTTAAGCCCCGTCGGTGCGCCGCGGCGTTTGGGCGCAGGTCGTGCCCCTTGCTGGTCGTAGTCGTGAAAGTTCCACTTATACTCGCTGGAGTTCTGCTGCTGGTACTGGCCCGGGATGGTGGGTCTTTGCCCGGGATAAGTGGTAGGAGGAGGGGGCGGCGTCCATTGGTTTGCGCCCTGCTGATAGCTCCATCCGCTTTGATTGTTTTGTGTGTAGCCTTTGTTTTCGTTTGTGCCTTCTTTGTTTAAATCGTAATCACTCATGGAAGATTCCTCCCGCTCGTCTTAATGTTCTATAATACCCCGTTTGCGTCGGTTTCACTGACGCGTGTCTTGCCGAGGTGTTTGTCTTTGTCTTTAGTATAACCGCAAGTTGTGAATAGGAAATAAACGCTTTTTTAAGGATTGACTGCTAGAAAGCAAGAAAATTGTTACAAAACATTGCCAAAACTTTTAAGAACATCGTTTTTTGCTCTGTTCGCTGCAATATAAGCTGCGATATCCCAAATGAAAAGTTAACGTCTGCGTAAAACAAAACGCCGCTAGCCATCGTGATTATTTCGCGCTGTTTTCGCGGGGCGTTTCCTTTTCGTCGGCGCTGCGCTGTTTCTTTTTATCGCGCGCTAACGTAAGCCGCGCGGTGGTCGTGCTGGGCGCACTGGGCACAGAGAACACAAACTCGCAGAACTGCCCCGGCTCGCTGTTTACAATAATATCGCCGCTGTGCAGGTTCACGATGGTTTTGACGATATATAGTCCAAGCCCAACGCCCTGTTTATCAAGTCCGCGTGATTTATCGGTTTTATAAAAACGGTCAAAGACGCTTGTTACTTCCTCTTGGGCAATGCCCTCGCCTGAGTTGCGCACCCCGATATAGGTTGTGCCGCCCTCTGCCTTGTAATACACCTCGATGTATCCGCCGTCGTTTACAAACTTCACGGCGTTGTCCACCAGGTTATATACCACCTGATGAATCATATCCGGGTCTGCCAGTACCATCACCTTGCCCACGTCAAGCCCGCGGATGTCAAGGTTCTTTTCTTCAATGCGCCGTTCAAACGCAAAGATGGTGCGGCACACCGTTTCGTTTACGTCAAACTCCACGGGGCGTATCTTCATCTCGCCAGCCTCGATGCGGGAAAGGTCGAGCATCGAGCGCACCAAGCGCGATAATCTGCGGGTCTCATCCGCGACAATGCGCAGGTATTGCTCCCGCTTTTCTTCGGGAATGGTGCCGTCAAGTATGCCCTCGATAAACCCGCCGATGGTGGTCATGGGTGTTTTTAGCTCGTGCGAAACGTTAGCCACAAAGCTGCGGCGCATCTTTTCGGTGGTGGCAAGGGAGGACGCCATATTGTTAAACGCCACCGCAAGCTGACCCATCTCGTCGTTGTCGCGCACTGGAACGCGACGGGTAAAATCGCCTTTACCAAAGCTTTTTGCCGCATATGCCATCTCGCGTAAGGGTCGTGTCATGCGGCGGGTGACGATGTAGATAACGATAAACGAGAAGCCCAGTACCATCATCGCACTCAGGGTGAACATCTTAAGCAGCTCTCCCAAGAATACACGCAGCGCAATCGCCGACGACGACACAAACACATAGCCAATCTGCCCCATGTTCTCTACCACAACCGGCATGCCCACGGTGTAATACTCGGTGCTGTACAGCCCGCCCAAGCTGCCAAGCTCGGAGTAATAGATGGAGCTTGACGCACGGGAAAGGATGGTCTCGGGCACCATGGTATTCTCGGTGATGTTCTCAATCTCGTGGGTGGTGACCAGCGTTCTACCCGTATTGTCGGTTAAAAAGATCGTCGCGTCCACCGCGCCGCCGAGAATCTGATAGTTTGAGAGCACCACGGCACGGCTGATGCTGCCATCCCCGCGCTGGATATACTGCGCCGCCGTCACCGATGCCGCCGCCCGTGCGTTGCGCAAAAGCAGCCGTTCGCGCTCGTATTTAAAATACTGCGACGCAAAGAACAACAGCACAGCGCCCAGAATGGCCATGCTGCCGAGTATGATCGCCGTAAACAGCGTAAAGTATTTTGTAAACATGCTCTTTTGCATAAGCAGCTCCGTCTTTGTTTCGGTGGGGTTATCGGTGCGGGGATGTAGGGGAGAGCGTCCGCGATGTCCCGTGGCGGTGCCTCGTCGGCAACCGCGGGCAACCGCGGGCGGTTGAAATGCCAACCACAGGTTGGTGATTGGCGATTTGTAGGGAGCGACGCCCTCGTCGCTCCGATTGTCACCACATTGATGAATCCGAAAAGAACGAAAAACCAGAGAACCAGAGTTCTTTTAATGCCAACCGAAGGTTGGCTATGCGTAGGTTGGCGATACAATGATTAGCAATCTCGTAGGGAACGATCTTGACCGTTCCGATTGTCACCGTGATGATTAACACAAAAGCCTGTTTGAGACTGGTCGGGGACGGAGCGACGGGGGCGTCGCTCCCTACGGTGCGGTCTGTAAAACTCGGAAAACCAGAGAACCGAAGGTTGGCGATGTACCCTTTATTCCTTCACCTCGAACTTATACCCAACGCCCCATACGGTTTTTAGCGTCCACTCATCGGAAACGCCCTCGAGCTTTTCGCGCAGGCGTTTGACGTGTACGTCTACGGTGCGGGAGTCGCCGTAATACTCAAAGCCCCACACCTCGTCGAGCAACTGGTCGCGGGTGTAGACGCGGTTGGGGTTGCTTGAAAGGTGGAACAACAGCTCCAGCTCCTTGGGCGGGGTGTCCACCTGTTTGCCATCCACGCGCAGCTCGTACTTTGTCATGTTTACAATCAGCTTATCAAAGCGTACCTCTTTAATCGAAGGCTCGCAGGATTGTCCGCCCGTGCGGCGCAGCACCGCCTTGATGCGCGCGACGATCTCCTTTGCATCAAACGGCTTTACTACATAATCATCCGCGCCAAGCTCAAGCCCCAACACCTTATCAAACGTCTCTCCCTTGGCGGTGAGCATGATGATGGGCACCTCGCTCTTTTTGCGTATCTCGCGGCACACCTGCCAGCCGTCTAGCTTTGGCATCATGATGTCGAGAATGAGCAGGTCGGGCTTTTCCACATCATACTTGGTCAGCGCCGCCTCGCCATCGTTTGCAATTACAGGCGTAAAGCCTTCCTTCTCCAAATACAGCCGCAGCAGCTCGCAGATATTCTTATCGTCGTCTACCACTAAAATCTTGCCTTGCGACATTACTACTCATTCCTCTCTTTTTTCAGTCAATTGGCAGCATCTCCGTCGTAATCGCGTCTTTTCACGCGTTAGACCATTTTGCCCGAATGAAAACACGCTGTTATCTAATCTCTATTATATTTCATAATATGGGTCAGTGGTTAATAATTTATAAATGTTTCATGGATTTTTCTGCACAAGTGGCGGGATTTCGCCGTTTTTTGGGTGACCTTGGTGAATAAGCGCGGTGCATCGGTTTTTTTGTAATCTACCTGTACGGGTAGAGTTTTGCGATGCCCTGCGGCGGGGCGTATTGTTTTTATACGTACTTGGGGCATGCTGCGGTGATGCGGAGCGACGGGGGCGTCGCTCCCTACGGCTTTGGATGGATTTTTTTGTCGTTTAGTTCATCCAGCTGCCATTTTATTGGGTTGGTATCAATATATTGCCACACCTTGCTGTATTGCTCCCTGCTTTTAATTATCTCCTCGTAAAACGATTCCTGCCATAACGACATATCCGTGTTATAAAGCTTCTTAAAATATCGTGTTGTCACCGATTTAAAATCTTTAATAAGGCCTTGTAGGGAGCGACGCCCTCGTCGCTCCGTTATCTCAAACGCATATTTCTTTGTTTTCTCTTCTATTGGTTCCACGTTTTTTATCACAAGAATGCCATGGATGTGGTTTGGCATCAAAACAAACTTATTTAATTCCACATTTTCATTTAGAATCGCAATGTTGTTCCAGCATGCAATAACCTTTTTTCCCATTTCAGAAGGGACGACAGTTGCGTCATCACCAACAATGTCACATAGTATATTCTCTCTATTTTTGACACATACGGTTACGTAATAATATCCGTATCCACCGTAATCAAATTGCTTTAATCTGTGGTTTTTTCTTTGTGGTAGTTCCATTTTATCGCCACCCATTACATGTTTTTTGTGGGCAAGGTGGTCAACACCGCAGGGTGCATTGTTTTTATACGTGCTTGGGTTTTGCTTCCGCAATGCGGAGCGACGGGGGCGTCGCTCCCTACGACGGGCTCTGAAAACACGGAAAACCAGAGAACCGAAGGTTCTCATAAAACGAAGCTTTGCTTCGCTATGCGACGGGAGCGTCGCTCACTACGGTGTGGCGTATTGATTTATAAGTGCTTGGGGCATGTTTTGCAAATACGGAGTCCGTCCCGCCCCACCGATAAACACACCCATAGGAGGCGGCGTCTCAGACGCGCCGTGTTATTGTCTTATTGGTAACCACGGGCGATTCTCTGATTGTGGATTCGTAGGGAGCGACGCCCTCGACGCTCCGATTGTCCCCTCGTTGATGTATTTCGCCTGAAAACCCGCATGCATACCCCGCAGCAACACGCCGTACCCTACGCCGCAATCAGCTCATATGCCTTTTGCAGTGCCTGCTCGGGCGGGCACTCGTAATCGGGGGTGAGGGGCTCGTCGTTCTTGCTTTTGTCTACCCGGTACCATTTTTTAAACGACACCCCCATACACAGCCGCGCGTTGGGCGTCTGAAAATACAGGCAGTCGCCGTAGGAGGCAGGCAGGTTGCCCGAGGCTTCGCCCACAAGCGTACCCAGCTCGTTGTCGGCAATCAGCATCGCAAAGTCCATCGCTGCGCTGTAGCTGTGCAGGTCGGTCAGCACATACAGGCTGCCGTCAAACACCCGCGCGTGGCGGTTGTTTTCATACGAGATGTTGCGGTTTTTTGCCACATACCAGCCCATGCGCACATCACAATCCCACGATTCGTACCGTTCAACGTCGATGTAACGCAAGAACTCGTTTGCCACCCAGGAGTTGCCGCCGCCGTTGCCCCGCAGGTCGACAATTACATTTGTGATGCCGTTGTCGTGCACCTCGTTAAAAAACGCATCCAGCGTGTTTAGGTACTCGTCGTTGCACACGCACTCGGTCAGCGTAAACACCGCAGTGTCCTGCTCTTTGTCAATGCTGTAGTACACCCACTCGTCGCTTTGGGGCGGCTCGGTAGTCTTTGCCTCGCTTTCGGGCACAAAGGTGTAGTGGTAATCGCTTTGCCCCGTACCCGTATCAAACGTAAAGGTCACCCCGTCCGAGACCTCCGCGCCGCAGAACGCAAGGTACTGCCTTCTTACAAGCAGCCGCTCAAACGAGCTTTTGGCATACGCCTTGATCTCATACGGGAACTGCGTCAAAAACACCTCGTACAGCTCGTCTGTGGGCACCCCGTTTACCGCCACCGGCGCGCCGTACTCGGCAATCTGCGTCAGGTCGTTTATTATCAGGTTCTCGCCCTCGGTCTTTGTCCACACATTGGTATGCCCGTCACCCAGCCTTGCCGCAATGCGCCCCGCCGCCTGCCACAGCGCAAGCACGGTGTTTTCGTCGTTTAGCGCGTCAAGCTCGGTGTGGTACTGTGCCATGACCGCCTTTGTCTTTTCGTGCGAGCCGTCCACCCATGCGGGATGGCGGGTCTTCATCTGCTTTATCAGGTATGCAAGGTCCTGCTCGGCTTGCTTTTTTGTTAGGGTCTCACTGAGGTTGTGCGTCGGTCGAAAATTCTGCACCGTGCCGCGCGTGGGGTTCATACACAACTGGTAGTAAAGAAACGCTGCCCCCGCTATCTGTACCAGCGTTAAAACCGTGATAAGAACCATCCTGCCTAGCTTGCCCTTTGTTTTTGGTGTGGTGTTGTTCATCGTTGTGTCCATGCCTTTCCCCGTGTATCTATCAATTTATCCTTCAATTATATCCCATCCCCATAAAAAAGAAAAGCGCGGGGCACTGCTGCCCCGCGTCGCGTTTTCATTTTGACGTGCTGCAAACTTGATGCGAGCGCGTTGTTTCGCGTCAGACGGCAATCCACCAAAACACGCCAAAGCGGTCGATTACGTTGCAGCAGCACGGGTTCCAGTCGCACGCACCCGGCGGGTCGATAACCGTGCCGCCCTCGCGCAGAGTATCAAAGGCGTTTTGCACCGCTTCCTCACTGCCCATCTCATGCACATTAAACGCCATGGTCTGCCAGCCGTCCTTGTGCGAGGTGTCGCAGTCGTTAGGCGCTTCACTCACCGCCAGAAACAGTGTTCCGTCCACAAACAGCTCACAGTGCGCATACTCGTTTTTGTCATCCATTACCGCAAAGCCAACCTGCGCACCAAACGCCTTGCAGTAAAGCGGCACCGCCTCAACACTTCCCCTAACATAAACCTGCGGGCTGATCTTCATACGCTGTCCTCCTGTCTTTCATCCCCTGTCACGGGGCAGGGCGGTAGCTGGTACGCAATACGCGGCGAGCCGTCGGCGACGGTAATTACCCCGCAGCGCACAAACCCGTGCTTTTGCACCAGATGCCGCATGGCGTGATTGTTGTGGTGGGTGTCGATGCGCAGGTTCGGGCACCGCCGCACGCAAAAGGCAACACAGCGACCAAACACGCCCTTTGCCGTGCCGTCGCTTGCAATGCGGTGAATGGTGCCGTAGGGGGCGTCGTTCATCCACGCACCGTCGTGAATTACCGCATAGGTTGGCTCGGGACGGGTTGTAAACACAAACACCCCGCATATATCACCATCCTGCGTATCCACAAACAGCTCGCCCATGCGGATGTCCTCCTCGAGCAGCTCCCGCGCGGGGTAGGTGTCCCCCCACTGGGTGGGGTTGCCGTTTTGCGCCATAAACCGTCTTGCGGTGGCGTAAAGCGTTAGAATGTCGTAAAGGTCGTCTATTGTGGCAAGGCGTATCATCAATCGTTCCCTCCATCGGCTAACGCAAACTGTTATAATCCTCGTAAAAGCATGGGATGTTGCGGTTGTGAGACTCTGTTTAGCTAATCCAGTTGTTTTTTGTTTGTGCCACCGACCACACACCGTCCTGCTTTTCCACCGTAAAATCCCCGCCGATGGCAGCGCGTCCTGCTCGCCATTTGCGCGCCTTCACATTCAGTGTGGTGTCGGTAAGCTCTGCTTCCTCAAACGCAATCAGAATGCCGTCGGGAAAAAACAGATCCTCAATATACCCGTCCTCCACCAGCTTATCGTAGCCCAGAGTAAGCAGCGTAAGGTCTTGCTCGGCGCAAAAGTCCTCAAGCAGTGCGGTCAGTGCGGCGGCCTCCTCGTCCTCGATGCCGGTAAAATCCACCGATAGGTACTGGATGTCGTCGTTTAGTGCCGTATCCTCCTGCCACAGCCAGTCTATCACCGCATAAAACGCGTATTCGCCGCCTTGGTTAACCTCCTCGCTAACCGCCGACGAGACAGGGGCGGGCGCAGCGGACGAAGCGGGGGTTATGGGTGCTGCGGGCGGTTGTGGTGTGGCACAGGCTGTAAGCAGCAGGGTAATGGTTAGGGCAAGGGTGACCGCCGCGGCGGACTTTTTATGGTTTACGTGTGGCTTCATATCGGTGTCTCCCTTCATCGGGCAGGTGGTTTAAAATCACTGCCCTGATATATACTCAACAAACTTCAAAACGAAACCGTTTTGAACCGCACGAAAAACCGTGCGGCGCCCACAAATGTGGGCGGTTTATTGACTATAGGAGTAGTGGGGGGTTGTGCCTTGTTTTATTGCCGCTGCTGTTAAAAATGTGCACGGCTTCCTGCAAATATAAACGATGATGGTGCTCGCACATCCGCCATCCCTTTTATTGGCTAAAGAATCCTCTCGTACAGCTTAAAGTGGTGTAGTCCATATTCCCCAAGCCCCAGATCCACCGTGGCGATATGCGCAAACCCGTTTTTTTCGTACAGGCGGATGGCGGGCAGGTTGTGCTCGTACACGTCCAGCCGCAGCGCCTTTTTGCCCAGTTGCTTACCGTGCTGTGCGGCAAAGTCAAGCAGCCGTGTGCCGATGCCCTTTCCCGAACAATCGGGGTGCACCACAAAGGTGGTTATTACAAACACCTCGCTGTACGCCGTCTCTATGCCCCACGGCGCGCCGTGATAGGCAGGCTCGGGCTCATGGCCTAGTATCATCGATCCGGCTATCGCATCTCCGACCCGCGCGACGTATAGCGTACTACTTGCAACGCCCTTTTCGGCGTTTTCGCGGGTGGGGTAGACCCCCTTAATCCAGCCGGGGTAGTTTATCCCTGCCGCTAGGTGGTCGTTCAGTTCGTCGTACAGCCCTGCAAGGGGTGTAATATCCGATTGTGCGGCTTGCTCTATTGTCATATTCATGGTTAACGTCCCTTTCCCCTGCCCTGCGCAGACACAGCGCACGCTGATGATGGCGGCGCGGCTTTTACCGCAGAATGCGCTGTGCGTCGGGTGCTTTTTTCCTTTGATTTTATCTTGTTACCCATTGTATCGTACCACGCGAAAAAGGACAACCTGTTAATGCCGCCGCGCGGTCTTTTACCACCGCGCGGCACAGCTTGACATTGCCTGCGGGATGGTTGATAATGTAGATAACTATCTAACAGTCGGGCAGCCCGACCTACCACAAAACGAGGTGAACCATGTGGCAACGCTAAAGGATGTGGCAGCCCGTGCGGGCGTTACCGTCACAACCGTCTCGCGCATGCTTAATAAGCGCGTGATGGTAAGCGACGCGACCTGCCAAAAGATTGAAGCCGCCATGAAGGAGCTTGGCTACCAGCCCAACGAGCTGGCGCAGTCCCTTGCTAAAAAAACAAGCAACTTCATCGGGCTCATCGTGCCCAGTGCCTCCCACTACTTTTTTTGCGAGATTGTAAGCCGTGTGGAGCACTACGTGACCAAAAACGGCTACCGCCTTTTGCTGTGTGCCTCGAACCACGAGAGAGAAAAGGAGCTTGAGTACTTTCAGATGCTAGGCGCCAACAAGGTGGCGGGCGTGATTGTGGCAAGCCGAACCCAAAACCTGCAGGACAGTCTGCGCTTTGACGCGCCGATTATCTCGATAGACCGCAAGCTTTCGCCATCCATCCCATCCGTCTCGTCCGACAACTATGCGGGCGGGGTTTTGGCGGCTCGGTTATTCTTGCAAAAGGGCTGTAAACACCCCGCGTACCTAAGCGGCAGCCCGTGGCTGGATATGGACGCAAACAAGCGGTATTGTGGCTTTGAAGATACCCTAAAGCAAAACGGCGTTGTACCGCTTACGCTCGAGCTTTCGGAAGAGCGGTTTATGAGCATGAAGTACGACGATGTGATTGCCGAGTTTTTACAGCAGCATCCCGAGCTAGACAGCGTGTTTACCTCAAACGACGTCATCGCCGCGCAGGTGATTCGCTACTGCTTAAATAACGGCATTGCGGTACCCGAGCGGATGAAGGTGATTGGCTATGACGACATCGGGCTTACTAGGCTATACTGCCCGACCATTACAACCATCCGCCAGCCCATCGACGAGATCTGCCGCTACGCGGTAGAGAGCGTGATATCCTATTATGATAAGATGGTGCCCGTTAACACTGTGTTCCCGGTTACGCTCATTGAGCGAGAGAGCACCTAACGGGGGAGTAATACGATGCTCTGATAAACGCGTAGATATCATGTACATTAAAACCCCTGTGACCAAACCAATCAAGACAGCACTGCAAACGCCGGTTTGTGGCGCTGTCTTTTTTTGCGCGTAGGTATTTTAGTGGAACACAAGACTGTATCTCCCTGTTAATATGTTATTCGAATGACAATTGATTCCTTCTTTTTTCGCTTTGCTCTACGCGTCGTTTTATCTGATGTGCTGTGATTACTTTGTCGTCACACACAAACCGCCGCAAACCGTTTGAATTGGGCGGTTCTGATGCCGTTGCATCGCTCTGGTCGGGTAGTTTTTTCGATAATGATGCCTCGTCTTTTTATTTTCTGGCATTATAAAGTCAAGCGGTTGACATTTATCTTTGTCGATGCTACTATCATGTTAGACAAACAGATACACCGCCCTTGCCGGGCTGTACCACTCAAACTCTTTCATACACAAGCCCTTGGTAATAATAACGGTCTTACACCTAACAATAGTCATATCGTGAATTAGCTCAGTAATGTCAGGAATAAAAACGAGTAAACACTTAAATCAATCGCTTTTGCAAAGATTATTTCGTTGACATGACAAGTTAATTTGGAATTACAAACGGAGCGTGTACGAATATGAAAAACCCCGTAAATCTAAACGCATTAGAAAAATTAAACTCTTTACTGCCCTGGACACCCCCCACCATCGTGGACCTTGGCAATGTGCCCACCGGCGATATGCCCGGGGACAAGGTGGTCATTGGCACAGAGCATCTTGCAAAGGCCGAGCGGATCTTCCCAGAGCTGGTCAGGCAGCTTGCGCCGATCTTTTCGAGCGAGTGCCCCCGCGCGGTGGTTGCCGTATGCGGCGGCTCGGGCGTTGGCAAGTCGGAGATTGCATCGTTGCTCTCGTACTATCTAAACCAAAGCGGTATCGGCTCGTACACCCTTTCGGGAGACAACTACCCCCACCGCGTACCGATGTATAACGACGCAGAGCGTCTGCGTGTGTTCCGCCAAAGCGGCATACGCGGCTTACTTGCCAGTGGGCAATACAACACAGAGCGCGGCGAGATCCTGCTTTCCTTACAGCAGACCGGCGCGGACTCTGACCCTGCCTTGACGCGCGAGCACCCGTGGCTTGCGGTCTACCAGCAGTCTGGCGACAGTGGTCTTCGGGGCTACCTTGGCACCAAGAACGAGATTGATTTTGATGAAATTACCTCGATTATCTCGCAGTTTAAAAACGGCGCGGACTCCATCTTCTTAAAGCGCATGGGCAGGGAAGAGGCGTCTACCCGCTACGAGGCGGTCGATTTTTCGGATAAGAGCGTCCTTGTCATCGAATGGACCCATGGCAACAGCTACCACATCGGGGGGGTAGACATCCCCGTCTGCCTGTACAGTACACCGCAGGAAACGCTTGCACACCGCAGGGCGCGCGGTCGCGACAAGGGCACCGACAGCCCCTTTACAAACCGTGTGCTGAGTTTAGAGGCAGAGCTGCTCGACTCGCAGCTTGCCAAGGCGAAAATTATCGTCAGCAAGGACGGCGAGCTGACCGACGCGGACGCTACCCTTGCGCGTAAGCTTGTGCAAAAACGGCAGGAGGCGGCACAATGAGTAACCAAACACCGATAAGCGGCAAGCGAGTTTGCGATGCGGGCGCGATGCTCAACGCCTACCCCGACAGCATGGGGCACACCCTAAAGGATATTGTGAGTATTTTGCAAAAGCCGGAGCTCTCTGACGCATTTCGTGCATTTTACATCCTACCCAGTGTGTTTCACTCCGACCTTGACCGCGGTTTTTCGGTTATTGATTATGAGCTAAACGAAACGCTGGCAAGCAAGGCGGATCTCGACGCGTTAAAAGACCTTTCTATCGCCTTAAAGCTTGATTTTGTGCTTAACCACTCGTCTGTGCTGTCCCATCCGTTTCGCGATATCTTAAAAAACGGCAAGCAGTCAAAGTACAAGGACTTTTTCATCGACTGGAACAAGTTTTGGGACGGCTGTGGCACCATGACCGAGGACGGCTATATCCAGCCCGACGAGAAGTACCTCAAAGATATGTTCTTTCGCAAGCCGGGGCTGCCGTTTCTTCCCGTTACGCTGCCCGACGGCACAAAGACGTACTACTGGAACACCTTTTACCAAGAGGTGTGGTACGACCGCGTAGACGCACACGACCTGGTGCTTGCCGCCGACCTGCAGTACGGCGCGGCACAGCAGCTTGCCGAGCAGATTAACGCGGCACTCAAAGAAGGCACCCAGCCCGAGCGCATTGACTTTGGCGCATACGGCGCGTACCGCGATAAGATTTTGCCCATCCTGTACGCGAAGTGCAAGTATCTGGGGCAGATTGATTTAAACATTAAGTCCCCGTTGGTGTGGGATTTTTACGACAACACCTTAGCCCGCCTCGCCGAATACGGCGCGACTATCGTGCGGCTTGATGCGTTTGCCTACGCCCCCAAAGCCCCCGGCTCCAAAAACTTTTTAAACGACCCCGAAACGTGGGAGTTCTTAGCGGGCATCGCAGAGCTTGCCGACCGTTACAACCTAAACCTTCTGCCCGAGATTCACAGCGAATACCGCGAAAAGATACACGAGACCCTTGCGCAAAAGGGCTATATGACCTACGACTTCTTCCTGCCCGGGCTGCTCATCCACGCGCTGGAAAAGCACAAAAACGCCTACCTGCTGCGCTGGATTGACGACATCACCACAAAGGGCATTCAAACCGTCAATATGCTCGGCTCACACGACGGCATTCCGCTGCTTGACCTGCGGGGACTGCTGCCCGAGGCGGAGATTGACGAAATGATAAAGATCATCGTCGACCGCGGCGGGTACGTAAAGGACCTGCATGGCAACAAGAACATGTACTATCAGGTAAACGCCACCTATTACAGCGCGCTGGGCGAGGACGACCGCAAGATGCTACTGGCAAGAGCGATACAGCTGTTTATGCCCGGCAAGCCACAGGTGTGGTACCTAGACCTGTTTTGCGGCAAGAACGACCACGAGGGCGTAAAACGCGCCGGTGCGGGCGGACACAAGGAGATTAACCGCACCAACCTAACCCATGCGCAGATTGAAGACGCACTAAAGAATAAAACGGTATCAGACCAGCTTTCCCTGCTGCGTTTTCGTAACACCTTCCCCGCGTTTGGGTTTGACGCAAGCCTTACTGTGGACGCTCCGCAACAGGACAAGCTGACGCTACGCTGGCAAAAGGACGGCTATACCGCCGTACTGCACGCGGATTTGACCGACTACTCGTTTGCCGTAACCGCAACCAACCCCGATGGGGGCACAGCGTTTACGTTCTAGTGGTCTCATAGCACATTCCTTTATGGATTTAGAACAAGATTGCCACACATCTTTTTTCATTCTCTCTTCTTCTTTTTCTACTACGTCGCACTAATCGTTTTTGATATTTCTCCTTACTCATTCTATCGATCTTGTTTTAAATTAACCCCCTCAGTGAAACGGTCTAACGCCGTTCTACTGAGGGGGTTTATAATTTTAACTATGATTCAAAAATTCATTCATCGCCTGATAGGACGGCTCGCTAAGCAGATGTTCGTGCAAAACATCCTCCAGTGTAACGACCTTGCCGTTTTTCAGTCGGTCGGCTACCTCCATCGATGCTTGATGGGTGATTGTAGTATCCGCTAAGGACGAAAGGATGAGCACCGGCTCATCAATGGACGGAGCATAACGAAACGGGTCTACATTATACCCCCAAACCAAGCGGTAAAACACGCGCTCAACCGTTGGCATGGGCTTTTTGTTCCGGCTCGATAGCTCCCTGTCCGCGTTTCGCATGGTGTTGTTATAGTACCTCTCATACGGCGCAAGCAGTATCAGGGACGAAAGCTCCCTGCGCGCGGCAAGATAGGAGGCTGGGCCTGTTCCGATGCTGTACCCAACGGCAGTGATGCCGGACTTTTCAACAAAATCCCACTGCATCGCGGTATCGTATGTATCAAGGGCAAGCCGTTTCATGGCGGCCTCTGAAACCGTTCCGCCGCTCAAACCATAGCCGGGGTAATCCACGCACAAGAAGTGATAGCCCGGGAAATAGTCTGCCAGAACCTTGTCTTCATAAACCATCCTGACTGTTTTTGCTGCACATTCGCCGGCACCGTTAAAGAATATCAGCAGCGGCGCCTTTTCGTCGGACTGCTTGTATAGCCAGCCATCCATATTGCCGTGCATCGACGGGATGGCTACCTGCTGCATGCTGGAAAGCTCCGTCAGATAGTTCTCGCTGCCCTGATCTCTGCCGCCTTTGATTGGGGTACTTGTAATAACAAAAACCAGCGAGCAAAACAGAACAAACATCGCCCCCAGAAAGAGGAGCAGCTTTTTGAGAATGACTAATTTGCCACTAGCAATCCTGCCTTCGACCAAAAAGAAGATGGCTAAAACCAGAGGAAGAAAAAAATAAAGAAACAGCGTTCTCTGGCTAAACTGTACAATACATCCGATGAGTGATGCCGAAATGATGGCGAGTAAGACCCAGTCTTTTGCCTTTAGGTTACTCATCGAACAATACCCCCATTTGACATGCCTTCTGCCCTTGTATTGATGTCATTTTTTCCTGTCATTTTAAGCATTTCATCTCACTGTCTTTAAAATATGGGATTATTGTGTTTATTATTACACTTGTGGATACCACTGTCAAGGCGGGGTTTGAACGGATGTGTGGATAAAACCCCCTGCACAACAGCGTTTAAGCTGCCCTGCAGGGGGTGCTTTCAAGGGCTGTATTGCTGGGGAACCCTTATTGCTTAGAACGAATCGTAATGCTCCGGGCACTATCAATGCTCCCCCACGCACGCGTTCCGAAAATCTCTGCGTCCTCGCCGTCGGAGATTGCGGAAAAGCTCATCGAAATAAAATCCACCTGTGCGTCATAATACTGAGGGCTGTCGGTTTCCTCAGCCCCCAAGTCGGGCAGCTGGGAGATAACCGCTCCGTCCTCCTCGTTGCTTAGGACGATACCGATGGGTTGCACCTGAACGTCCTTGCCGTTTATAAGGATATGGCTTGTGTCGGCAAACACGGCTTCGTTCTCTTCATTTCGGATACTGAGCAGCAAAAAGTTATTGCCGGGGTTATCATACGGAAAGAACACAATGCTGCCCCCGCTAATTTGCAGGATACCCGATATTGCGCCGTTACACTCCAACCAATAATCATTTCTGTTACAGATTACAACCGGCAGCCCGTCGCCCTTGCCGTATACGTTGTAAAACGCGTCGCCCTCGTATAAAACATGGTACCCGGCTACAGCCTCGGTTACCGTGCACAGCCCTACGGTGTCGCCCCGACGAATGGTATGATACCCCTCTGCGTCAAAATTCCACCCCAACGCGTAGTTGAGGTTTAGGCTTTTGATATCCTGCTTCTCAAAATCAATCACCGCGCCGCTGATGTCCGTCAGGTTACTCCATACGTCGGTCTGGCTTGCGCCCTCCATGGTTACGCTCGGCTCATCGGGCACCGCCGCACCCCCGCAGCCGCACAGTACAACAATCAGCACAAAAGTTGCCGCAATCAGTCTTATCATCATAGTCACCTCGCCCCGTTTTATAGCTGGACTGAATTCAAAGCATAGCTACAACTACTATAACGTTTCAAACACAGTTTTTGTGACACGTAGTTTTATAAACCCTATTACATCACGACTGAGTATTGACTATAATATCCATCTAAGGTATTATAATGATTGTACACTAATATATAGTTTGTTTTGGTTATAAGAATCGTTCCTTACAAAGCAAGCCGGATGGGAGCGAAACTCATTATGTCTTTTACCATCAGCCCTATTTATATCCTTGCATTTCTGTTTGTGTTTGCCTGCTTTATTGCGCTGCAAATCTATCTATCCAAGCAAAAAAGCTGGATGCTTGGGCTGATATTGCCTATCGCCTGCTTTCTTCCGGCATTACTGGTCACCATAGCCGCCGCCGATTTTTCATTTACCGCCACCGGCTCCTACAGCCAGCTTACCTTTACCCGGTTGGGCGAGACGCAAACCGTGAAGTTTGAAACGCCAGAGGAGATGCAAGCCTATATGGACTCTCTGGATGAAAACAGCGAGATACAAGACTTCTCCACCGTTACCGCTAACGGCAACAAAGCGCAGTACACGTGGACTGTTGTGATACTATTCTTTGTAGCAAGCAGCCCTGCCGTTGTTTTATTGTGTATTTATCTGGGCTTTAAAAGGCATCAAAAACCTCGTGAAACAGTAGCGAATCTTTGAATCCATAATATATAAAACCGGGCTTAGTTGCCCGGTTTTTATACTATGGTGCTGATGACGCGATACCCGTCATTCCCACCGGTTTAATTAGGGCAGAGATATTCTCGTTGAAATACGGCTCTAGCAAAAGCCATGTGCTG
>JAEZVA010000070.1 GCA_023443315.1 Bacillota bacterium
CCCCCCTTCCCCCCGACCCGGTTGGGGGGGGATGGGGGGGGTCTTTGTTTTTTGTGCTAAGAGCGACCGGCTCTGCGCTCCGGGTCACATAGCAGTGCAAACGGGCTTAGAGCAACCAGTACGCACCCCGATGCGATTAGCAGCCATTCGATGGGCACCATATCGCCCAGCGGACCAAACAGCAGCATGCCAAGCGGCATGGATGCGGTAATCGTAATCTGTACAATTGAAAATACCCTGCCCAGCATCTCTTCCTCTACCGTTTCCTGTATCAAAACCGTTTCAACCGTGCTGGCAATGGGCATGAAGATGCCGGAAACAAACATAATAAACAGATACAAATAGAAGTTTCGCGCAACGCCAAGCAGGGCAAATGTTACGCCAAAGCCCGCGCAGGAGAGCATAAAGGTGGCAAGCTTGTTCTTAAAGCCGCCCCATACCGAGATGATTACACCGCCAAGCAGAGAGCCCGCCGTCCACACCATCTCGTTTGCGCTAAGGCGCCAGACCTCCTCGCCAAAGCTGCGAGCTATCATGACTGGGGTTAAAAAAGCAGCGGGGGTAATCATGAAAAAATAGACCGCAAACAGAATAAGCAGTCGGCGCAGCAGCGGATGCGCTTTGGTGTAACGAACCCCGTCGGCGAGCTGTCGAAGTGCGGATTGCTCCTTGTTATCCCGCTGGGGAAGTGCCACACGCAAAAACAGCAAGATACATACAGCAATCAGTGCGGATATCACATCCACAAACATTGCAGCGCCAAAGCCTACCGTGGCAAGCAGCAAGCCGCCAACAGCGGGGGAGAGCAGCTGCAGTGCAGAGAACAGTGCGTTGTTCAGCCCATTTACCTTGGTCAGCTTTTCCATGGGTACAATCTGCGGCAGGATGGCGGAAACGGCGGGAGCCTGCACGCCGCTGCCAAGCGCACGCAGTGCGGTGATGAAAAAGATCATCGCAAGGGAGCGAAATCCAGATAGAAACAGCACCGCCAAAACAAGGGTGGATACTGCTGTAAAGAGGTCTGCGAGTATAATTATCATCTTGCGGTTGTATCGGTCTGCCCAAACACCGGCAAACAACGAAACAATAATCTGCGGCACAAACGAACACAGCATGCTGACCGCCATCAACCAGGACGATTCAGTCTCAAGGGTGATATACCAGATGACGGCGTATGCCACCACCGACGAGCCGAAGAGGGAGAACATCTGGCTGGTCATAAAAATGGCAGTCTTCGCCTTCCAACTGCTTGATTGGTGGGTCATTTGTATCCTCCAAAATGAAATCAATTTGTAGTTAAACAGAATTAGTATAAACAGCAAAAAAAAGAAGTAACAAAAAAGGCTTACGGTGAAAAGCTTCTAGCCCGTAAGACCTTTTGTGTATTGTGTAAAGAGACCTACTTGCGGATGAATAATACGCCAAGCGTGTTTGGTCCGCAGTGGTTCGAGACGGTGCACCCCGCGTTGGTTTCGAGAATCTGCTCAAACGGGGCAAGCTTTGCTACTGTTTTACGCACCTTTTCCACCGTTTCGGGCGCACACAGGGGGTGGGTAATGAATATCCGCTCATAA
Source organism: Bacillota bacterium (assembly GCA_023443315.1). Lineage (GTDB taxonomy): Bacteria > Bacillota > Clostridia > Oscillospirales > Ruminococcaceae > Acetanaerobacterium. The sequence goes on from JAEZVA010000070.1 coordinate 1,575, forward strand.
ACAATATCATCCCGCCCGCTTAAACGGTCGTGAACGTACGACTCCAGGCAGTGGTCAAATCGACCACGGTACTTTTTACCCACCGTCATCTTGCCATCAATGACCTCAATACAGGGCTTAAGCTGCAACAAATTTGCACCAAGCATCGCAAGGGCAGAGCATCGACCGCCCTTATATAGGTAATCCAATCGGTCAATGACGAAGCTTGCCTCAATCCGGGGGGCAAGGTACTCAAGCCGAGCGCAGATGTCGGCTGCCGAAGCGCCCTCTTTGGCCATTTTCGCCGCCTCATACACAAGGTGACCACTGCCGGACGACAGGTTCTGTGAATCGATCACATACACGTTCTCCAGCTCTTCGGCGGCGACGCGCGCGTTTTGGTGGCACCCGGAAAAGCCCGAGCCGATGTTGATGTGAACCACCGCGTCATACTGGTCGGCAAATCGGCGAAACAGCGCTTCGTATTCATACACGTTTACGGCGGATGTCTTGCAGGCTTTGCCCTCGTTGTCTACAAAGCGGAATACGTCGGCGGGAAAGATGTCTACCCCGTCGTGGTAGGTGGTATCCTCCACAACAATGCCAAGCGGTGCAAGGGAGATATCCAGTTCGCTAATAATCTCAGGTGATAAGTCACAGGTACTGTCTGCGGTGATTTTAACCACGAAAATCATTCCTCCCGGTATCTGTTGTTGTTTGATGTAAAATACGAGGCAGCTTAGAGGTGTACGGATCTATCATTGCAAAAGCTGTTTTTCAAACAGGTAGAAAAGACCCTTGCGTAGCATGATGGTGCCCGCATTACGATAACCGAGCCGCGCATACAGCTTTAGCGCAGATGGGTTTGACGAAAACGCATCAAGGCGCACCGACGAATACCCGGCCTTCATCAGCAGCTGGTGAGAAAGCTCCATGGTTTTGGTTGCAAGCCCCTGCCCCCAAAAAGCTGGATGCACACAAAGCCGGTGCACGACAGCAGGGCGACCTGCGGTCTCTTGCCACTGCCCATCAAGGTACTCTGTCTGTTGGAACTCGTTTAGCACTACGACGGATGCAATGCTGCCCTCAATAATCAGCAGGTACATCTCACCGCGCTCAATATCCGTTTGCAGGTCCAGCGAGGTGGGGTAGAGTTCGTCCCACTGGTGGATACCCTGCGCGTTCATATGTATAATAGCTTTATTAAACAGGTCAGTGACGTCGCTAAAATCCTCGGGTGTCGCAAGGCGAAAGGTTTGGGTCATACAATACTCCTTGATATGCCACTGCTGCGGTTAAAATGCCATAAAAGACGGCGTTGCGTTACTGCCCATCGGCGTAGCCGAGCATGAAAAAGGCAACATAAACACTTTATATTCATTATACCATAATCTGCACAACAAAATCCACTGCGTTTTTTGGCAAAATAGTATAACAAAACAATAAAACGAGGCTTAGAACCTGTTACTTTTTTAACAAAAAGCATGTGCTGAGCAGGGAAAGATGTTTGATAATGTGAAAGTCACATGCGGTTTGTTGTTTATTTCGCACAGCTAGACTGTAAAAACAATATAAAACTTCATGAATGTTTGTTGGGTATGTTGACATTGCTACAGAGTAGCTTATAATAAAAACACAATAACAAACATAAAAGAACAATAAAAAACATGGCGGGGTGGTAGCGTGCTTGCTCAGGAGCGCATTGAACGTATCTTAGAGCTAATCAACGATCAAGGCTTTGTAAAGGTCGAGGAGCTCGCTCAGCAGTTCGGCGTCAGCGAGATGACTGTTCGCAGAGACTTGGAGAAATGCCGCAAGAGCGGCGCGATTGTACGGCTACACGGCGGTGCCTCCCTTAAAAGTGAGAACGAGCACGAACAGCACTACGACGCAAAAAGCAACACAAACCAACAATCCAAGCGAAACATTGCAAACTACTGCGCGGCGTTGGTTCGAGAGGGCAGCACGGTGTTTTTGGATACCGGCACCACCACCTATCAGATTGCCGAGCGACTGTGTCGTATTCGCGACCTGACCATAGTGACCAACGACATTTTGATAGCTGGCATGCTGTTTCGGCGTGCTTCGCATAGTGGCGTTCGCATTATTGTCATCGGGGGTGAGATGCAAGAGGGCACCGGCAGCACGTTGGGTCCGTTTGCCGAGCGGATGCTTTCGGAGATTCGTGTTGATATCTCGTTTATCGGCGCCGCTTCCATTGATACGGATTACAACATTATGACGCCAACCATTGAAAAGGCGTTTTTAAAGCGGCTTGCCACCGGGATTTCGGGCAAAAGCTACCTGGTTGCGGATGCGTCTAAGTTCTCGCGCCGCGCCATGGTGCGCATCAACAATCTGTCTGACTACACTGCGGTTGTTACCGATAAAATATTTACTCCAGAAGAACAAAAGGGGATCAGGGAAAAACGAATTAACATTATCTCAATACCAAACGAGGAGGGACAGGAGCTATGATGCAGTGCGTTGTAATTGCCGACGACCTAACGGGAGCAAACGCCACCGGCGTGCTTCTGACAAAGGTCAACCTCACCACCTACACCGTAATGAACGAAGAACGAATATCACTTGAGAACCTTTCGTCCTGTGACTGTGTTGTGTACCCCACCGATAGCCGTAGTGTAGAACCAGATATTGCGTATAACCGCGTATTTAATGTGGCAAGCATACTCAAGTCGGACGACGTCAAGCTATATTCCAAGCGCATCGATAGTACCCTGCGCGGCAACCTCGGTAGCGAAACGGACGCGATTCTCGATGCACTGGGCGACGACCGCGTCGCGATGGTGGTACCCTGCTTTCCAGCGTCGGGTCGCGTGTTGGTGGGCGGATACCTGCTTGTAAACGGGCTGCCACTGCACAAGACCGAGGCGGCGGCGGATCCCAAAAACCCGATTAAAACCTCCAAAGCTCAGGAGCTGTTCGTTGCGCAGTCACGGTATCCGGTACAGAGCATTACGATGAACGACCTGACACAGGGCGAGGCGCATGTAATCGCCCGCATAAAAGAGCTGCGCGACAATGGCGTTCGAACCATTCTGTTTGATTCCGTCACGCAGGAGGACATCGACCTTTGCGCCGACGCGGTCATAGCAAGCGGCGTGCCGTTTGTTGCAGTAGACCCTGGGGTATTTACCGCAACCGTCGCCCGCAAGCGCATTGTTCCCATCACGCAGCAGGTAAGCCGACGCATCTTGGTGGCGGTGGGAAGCGTAAATGCCGTCACGCGGGTTCAGGTGGAACAGTTCTTGCTGTCGCAGCCGGTGCACAACGTGTACATCGAGGTGGGCGAGCTGCTTGAGAGTGAGCAACGCCGCAGTGCGGAGATTCGCCGTGTGGCGGACGAGGTGTTACAGGCGCAGGATGACTTTGAGGTTTGCAGCATCATCGGCTCGGGTATTATCCCCGAACGCAGGGTGCCGTTTGAGCCATATATGCAGCGGTACGGATGTACTGCAAACGCGCTATCTCAGCGCATTAACGACGCAATTGCCGAACTGTGCGACATCATCATTACCGCCGACAACCGCTTCGGCGGATTGTATTCGTGCGGGGGCGATATCACCGTTGCGGTGTGTCGTCGGTTTGAGGCGGTGGGTTTGCGCCTGCTCAGCGAGGTTGTTCCGCTTGCCGCTTTTGGTGAGTTGATGGGCGGACGCTACGACGGGCTGAAGATCGTCACAAAGGGCGGCATGGTCGGCGACCAAAACGCGCTGGTGACCTGTGTGCATTACCTAAAGGAAAAGCTGTATATCTAGTAGAAGTAGTTGACATAACAACATTTTTGTAATTGATATTATAGTAGAAGTAGGAAAGGGGACAACTAGCATGGATAAACCAATCATCGCAATCCCAATCGGAGACCCCGCAGGCATCGGGCCGGAGATCGTCGTCCGCGCCGTAGCGGACAAGCAGGTGCAAGACACCGCGCGCTGTGTGGTGGTGGGCGACAAGGCAGTTATTGAAAACGCCTACAGCATCACTGGTATTACGCTCAAAACCAACGTGATAGCAAGCCCCGAGCAGGGCGACTACACCCAAGGCGTTTTAAACTTAATTGAAATCAACAACATTGATATGGAAAAGCTGCGCATCGGCGAGGTTAGCGGCATGTGCGGCAAGGCGGCATACGAGTATATCGAAAAAAGTATTGCACTTGCCAACGAAGGCAGTGCCCATGCCGTCGCCACCACGCCAATCAACAAGGAATCGCTCAAGGCAGGGGGTGTGAATTTCATCGGTCATACCGAGATTTTCGGTGAATTGACCGGCACCGAGGACCCGCTGACCATGTTTGAGGTTCGCGGTCTGCGCGTGTTCTTTTTGTCTCGCCATGTGTCGCTGCGAAAGGCGTGTGATATGGTAACCAAAGAGCGCATCGTAGATTACGTCAAACGCTGCACCGAGGCGCTGGGGACACTGGGAATTCACGACGGTACCATGGCTATAGCGGGGCTTAATCCCCACAGTGGGGAGCACGGTCTATTCGGCGATGAGGAGGTACGCGAGGTTATGCCTGCCATCGAGCAGCTGGAGCAGGAAGGCTATCACGTCACAGGTCCCATCGGCGCAGATTCGGTGTTCCACATGGCATTACAGGGGCGGTTTAATAGCGTGCTCTCGCTCTACCACGACCAGGGGCACATCGCAACCAAAACACTCGACTTTGAACGCACCATCTCGCTAACCCTTGGCATGCCCATCCTACGCACATCGGTAGATCACGGCACCGCGCTTGATATCGCGGGTAAGGGCATTGCAAGCGCCGTTAGTATGATCGAGGCGATACTGCTAGCAGCAAAGTACTCTCCGGCATTTACCCATCGCTAATTTGTGGCCAATTAACGAATCCAGTGTCTGAATTAAAACGAGCAAAAGCTGGCATTTATGGCTCTTGCAAAGTTTTAGCAGACAGGATACGTTAATTTGCAATAATGCCTCCAGTCGGGCAACGCACCATCACGAAACGCATAACAATCTTTCGCACAACGACGCAAACCGATGTATTTTGAGAAGGGAAGTGTACATTTTGGACGTAGCTGTATTCGGAACCCAGATGCTACTAGCATTGTTTATCGGTCTTGTTTTACTTATCCTGCTTATCCTAAAAACCAAGGTACACGCATTTATCGCACTCATCATTGCAGCCATCACCATTGGTCTAATCGGCGGCATGGGCACAACCGCAACGGTAGACGCCATTACCGCGGGCTTTGGCGGAACGCTTGGCAATATCGGTATCATCATCGGCTTCGGTGTTATGATGGGACAGATATTCGAGCTTTCGGGCGCCGCAGAGAAGATGGCAAGGACGTTCTTAAAGCTGTTTGGCAAAAAACGTGAGGGCATTGCCCTTGCATTGACAGGCTTTTTGGTATCCATCCCCATCTTCTGCGATTCTGGTTTTGTTATTCTTTCCCCGATTGCGAAGGCTCTGTCGAAAAACACAAAGAAATCAATCGTTGCGCTGGGTGTTCCGCTTGCTGCGGGGCTTGTAATCACCCACTCGCTTGTACCGCCCACACCCGGACCCTTGGGCGTTGCGGGAACCTTCGGTGTAGACATCGGGCAGTTTATCCTTATGGGCATCGTGATCTCAGTGCCGATGACAATCGCATGCCTACTATACGGAACCTATCTTGGCAAGAAGATCTACCAGATTCCCTCCGATGACGGCGACGGATGGGTAAGACCCGGCTATCAGGAGCCCATCTACGACGTGAAATCTGCCGAAGAAGGCAGAAACCTCCCGTCCGCGTTCATGTCCTTTTTGCCGATCCTTGCACCCATTGTTCTCATTCTAATCAACACCGTGTCCAAGGCTGCAGGCAAAACCGAAGGTATCTTCTCGGTTCTCATTTTCCTTGGTACTCCTATCGTCGCGGTTGGCATTGGCTTACTGCTTGCTATCTACACCCTTGCATTTAAAACCGAGCGCAAGGTCGTGCTCAGCCAGATGGAAAAAGGTATTCAGAGCGCAGGCATCATCATCCTTGTAACGGGTGGCGGCGGCGCGCTGGGTAAGGTGCTTCAGGTCAGCGGTGTAGGTAACTTCATCGCCGAGCAGATCTCTCAGACCGCTATCCCCATCATCCTGCTTCCGTTTATCATTGCGACACTCGTTCGCTTTGTTCAGGGCTCCGGCACCGTAGCGATGGTTACCGCTGCCGGCATCACCGCTCCCATCGTACTCGCAGCGGGCGGAAACATGCTGCTTGGCGCGTTTGCGGCGTGCATAGGCTCTTTGTTCTTCTCCTATTTCAACGACAGCTTCTACTGGGTAACCACCCGTCTAATGGGTATTACCGAAACCAAGGAGCAGGTTCGCGTCTGGTCGGTTACCACGACCATTGCGTGGGCGGTAGGTCTTGTAGTACTGCTTATACTCAACATCTTTATGTAAGAAATTAAAACATGCCCGACTGAATAATAGAGCGAAAGGGATTGCCCGTTTGAGGCAATCCCTTTCGCTCTATGTTCCGTTTAATCCATTATTCCCTCAAACTGCATGTTGTAGTACCGCGCATACAGCCCGTTTTGTGCGAGCAGCTCGTCGTGCCGCCCACGTTCAGTAATGCCCTCGTCGGTGATGACAACAATCTCATCCGCGTTACGGATGGTGGAAAGACGGTGCGCAATCACAAGCGTGGTGCGCCCTTTAGAGAGTGCCTCAAGCGCCTTTTGGATATGCCGCTCGCTCTCGTTGTCCAGCGCCGAGGTGGCCTCGTCCAAAATCAGTATCTTCGGGTTTTTTAAGAACAAACGCGCAATCGCAATGCGCTGCTTCTGCCCGCCCGAAAGCCGTGTGCCGCGCTCCCCCACAAAGGTGTCGTAACCGTCCTCAAGCGACACGATAAAGTCGTGGATGTTCGCCTGCCTTGCGGCGGTTACAATCTCCTCGTCGGTGGCGTCCAGCCTACCGTAGGCGATGTTGTCGCGCATGCTGCCGGTAAAGATGTACACATCCTGCTGCACAATGCCGATGGCGCCTCGCAGGGATGAAAGGGTCAGCTCGCGTATGTCCTTGCCGTCGATTAGAATGCTGCCGCAGGTCACATCGTAAAAGCGGGGCAGCAAAGAGCAAAACGTCGTCTTGCCACCGCCGGAGGGACCCACCAACGCCACCGTCTTACCCGCTTGGATGTGCAGGTTCACACCATTCAAAACCGGCACGCCGTCGTCGTAGGCAAACCGCACGTCACGGTAGTCAATCTCACCGCGCACCTCCGTAAGCGGCAGGGCACCCTCGCGGTCGGTTACATCGGGCGAGGTGTCAAGGATCTCGACAAATCGCTTAAAGCCCGCATACCCCTTTTGGAACGGCTCGGTAAAGTTTACGAGCATGTCAATTGGGCTCATGTAGATGTTGACGTACAGTACGTACATCGCAAGCGCCGTGGGCGAAAGCTCACCTCTGGCGATGAAAAATCCGCCAAAGCCGATAATGACGGTGTAAAGCAGCCCCTGAAAGAACGAGTTGCCTGCGGCAAAAGCCCCCATCGCGCGGTAGCTGCTGTTTTTAGACTCCAAAAACTCCTCGTTGCTGCGCCGAAAGCGCGACTGCTCATGCGCTTCGTTGGCAAACGACTTGACCACGCGAATGCCTGAGAGGCTGTCCTGTACACGGGCGTTTACGGCGGCAATCTTCTTGCGGTTGTCCATAAACACCGCAAGCATCCGCTTGTTGCGCGCCACCGAGAACGCAAGCATCACGGCGGTAACCGCAAGCAGAATCAGCGTCATCTTCCAGTTTAGCAGCATCAGCAGCGAAAATGAGCCGACTAGCTTAATCAGCGACATAAACAGGTTCTCCGGCCCGTGGTGCGCAAGCTCCGAGATGTCAAACAGGTCGGATATGATGCGTGACATCATCTCGCCGGTGTTGTTTTTGTCGTAGTACGAAAAGCTAAGCCGCTGAAAATGACCAAACAGGTCGTCGCGCATGTTGCTTTCCATCCGTGACCCCATGATATGCCCCCACGAGGTGATAAAGTAGTGGCAGTAGTAACGCACCACGTATAGTGCCAGCATCCCGATAATGATGTAGCCAATACCCGCCAGAATCTCGGGCGCGCTGCGGGTAAACAGCCCCTTGTTTAAAAAGCCGAGTAGCTGTGGGAATGCAAGGTCGATGGCCGATACCATAAGCGCGCAAAACAGGTCGGTAAAAAATAACAGACGGTAGGGCTTATAGTAGGAAACAAAGCGTTTAAAGATGTAGTGCATCATAGTCTGTTCTCTCCTTTTTTATTCAAATGACATTGTACTACACAAATACAAAGCAAACAAGAGTACGAAAAGGCAAGATTGTGCACTATCCATCATACCGCCGCCAAAACCTTGACAAGATTATACGTTCAGTTTTTATGGAAATTATGCTATTATTTACTTATATTAAGGGGAGGATAGACGGGTGTTTGGGCTCCAACTTCAAATGGAAAGGCATGATACAACGGTATGACAACACGCAGTGCACAGAGCATCATCCAGTCGGTACGCGAAAACATCGAACGAGTTTTAATCGGTAAGCGAGAGGCAGTGGACCTTGCGCTGATGACACTAGCCTGCGGCGGACATCTGCTTATTGAGGATGCCCCAGGGCTTGGCAAGACGACGCTAGCATGGGCACTTGCAAGGTCGGTGGATTGTTCGTTTAACCGCATCCAGTTTACCCCCGACGTACTGCCCTCCGATGTTGCGGGGTACACGGTGCTTGATATTAGATCGGGCGAAAAACAGGTGCGTCACGGCGCGATTATGAGCCAGATGGTGCTGGCAGACGAAATAAACCGCACCAGCCCCAAAACACAGTCAAGTCTATTGGAGGCGATGCAGGAGGGGCAGGTGACCATTGACGGAGAGACCTACCCGCTACCAAGCCCGTTTATGGTTATCGCCACCCAAAATCCCGTGGAATCCACTGGTACCTATCCGCTGCCCGAAGCACAGCTTGACCGGTTCTTTATCCGTGTTTCGCTGGGTTATCCCAACCGCAGTGATGAGATCGACATCCTGCAAAGCAGGGTAAAAAGCTTAAAAACCGAGGTCGCCGCCGTTGCAGGTGCCGAGGATGTGCTGTTTTTGCAGGAGCAGGTAAAGGGCATAACCTGCTCAAGACCTGTGATGCAGTATATTGTAGATATCGCAAACGCCACCAGAAAGAACGACAAGTTGTCCTTGGGCGCAAGCCCACGCGCCTCGCTTGCGCTGATGCACGCCGCAATGGCGCACGCGCTGTTTGACGGGCGCGACTACGTGCTGCCCGACGATGCAAAGGCGATGGCAATACCGGTGCTTGCCCATCGGCTTGTTGTACAGCTGAGCGCGGGCATCCATAAAAACAGTGCGCAGCAGGTTTTGCAGGAGATTCTGCGCACGACCCCGGTGCCGGTGGTGTCATGAGAGCGCAGCGCATCGTGTTCTACGCCCTGCTCGGAACCTGTCTGTTTGGCGGGCTGCTAACCGGCGAGCGGGTGTTCTTTTTGGTGCTGTTTATCCAGCTGGGCATACTACTGCTCTGCTTTTTTCTAAACCTATGGACGGTGCATAGCTTTTCATATGTGCAGTTGGTCGACCGCGAGGAGCTTACTAAAGGCGAAACGCTCGCACTGCATCTGCGCATTCACAACGATATGCCATACCCATTTACCATGATGCGGGTGCATGTTTCGGCCATCTCGTCGCAGGAGGATGTTACCTATTCCTTTGCGTTGCCCGCCCATGGGCAGATTGAGTTTGCCCCGCGCTTTTTGTGCGCGTTTTCGGGACGTAGCGAGGTGGGGATGAGCCGCGTGGAGATCGAGGACGTGTTTGGGCTTACGCGGCTAAACTTTAATATGCTGCGTCTGCCGTACTATCGCAAACGCCCCGTTCTGGTGTATCCGCGCGTGCATGAGCTATCGTTGCTTGGCGCCTATTCGCCCGACGATAAAAACTTCAGCGGAACCAGCCTAAACCTGTCGGGCACGGGTGAGAACTTTGCGGGAGTGCGCGAGTATAGGGAGGGGGACTCCCAAAAGCGCATCCATTGGAAGACCTCCGCCCGCGCGCAGAAGCTGTATACGCGTATTTATGAGCACGCGTCCGAGACACACTGCTTAATCTGTATCGACCCCTGCCTATATGGGGCGACAGGGGAGCACGCACGCCTGTGCGCCGATATGCTGTGCGAGACCGCCGCAACCATTGTGTACCATACGCTAGCGGGTGGGCATACGGTTCGGTTGTGCCGCTCAGACGCAATCAACAACGACGTTTTTGGCGGTAGTATGCGTGATTTTGCACGTCTGCACCGTTACCTTGCACTACTTGAGTTTGCCGCCCAAGGCGACGAAGCAGAGGCGCAGGCGTCCGGCGTTCGCGCTGTGACGAGCGAGAGCGGCGCGTCGTCCGCCTATCTGCTCACCCTTGGCAATGCGCGCACATTCGGCGAGTTGATGCTGCACGAGTCACTGCCCACGGGCGGGGTAACCGTCTTTTCGGTAAGCGACACGGGAAAACGGGGCGTGTTGGTCACGGGCGGCGTTCGCACCGTCACGGTGACCCTAAACGACAGCGTCACCTCGGTATTGGAGGAGATGCTATGAACGAGGTAATCCGTGCGGTTTTCGGACGCATATGGGACGGCGCGCGGGCGGTAGGCAAGACCCGAATGGCGGAACAGCTTGGTATAGTGCTCCTTACATCGGGTATGGTGGTCGCGCTGTTTTCGGCGCTTAATTACACCTGTTCTGTGCTACATACCGTACTGCTCTCTTTGCTTTGTGTCACACTGGTTTGGATTGTTACGCGGCGTGTCTGGGCAGTCCTTGTTTTGCTCGGCGCTGCGGGGGTGTGCTTTGGTATCTTGCGTCTGATAATGCTTCATCCTGTTGCATATGGTGCGGTAACGCGCTCGGTTGCATGGCTCGGTGCGTACAGTGCTGTGAACAATCTGTGGTATATCTTGTTTGCCTGCCTTGCTTGCTCCGCGCTGCTGTTTGGGTTTGTAAGAAGACTACAGATGCTACCCTTTGCCCTGGGACTGCTTGGTGCTGTGTGCGCCTGCGTCACCATCGTTCTGCATGTTTTACTGTTTGCAAACCGAACCCCGGTGCTGATACTGCTTTCGGGCGGTTATTTAATTCTGCTGCCCGGCATTCAGTTTCGGCGCAAGAAGCAGCTTAAGGATGGAGAAAACACCGTAACCCTCGCCGCACTCCAGCTCACAGCGCTACCTATCGTCGCACTTTCTATTGCGGCATCCTTGCTCATCGTACCGCAGGATGCAAGCGTCTGGAAGTCGCGCGCGTTGCTCAATATGATATACGACATCAGCGATCTGGTCAGCTATTGGTGGGGGGGATCGGCGCCCAGCCGTAGCTTTGAGCTTGAGGCACTGGGCTACCAGCCGCTCTCCGACCGCTTGGGCGGACCGATTGATCCGCAGGATAGACCGATGCTGGAGGTAAAAACAATTAAACCGCTGTTGCTGCGCGGCGCGGTGAAGGACAGCTACTCCGGCAAGGGTTGGTACGACGAGGCGTCCCTTGGGCGGTTTCGCTACGACAGCCTGATGTTTCTTTCCACCCGTACCCGCGTGTTTTCATCCGAGCTTCCGCTCATGCAGAACAAACGGCTCAAAGCGCTGGCGGACGAAATGGTGCAAACAATCGAGTTGCAGGTAAAATACCAAAACAGTCGCAACACCGGCATCTTTGTGGCAGGCAAGGTGACAGGTCTTGAAACAGGCAAACAACTACAACCCTACTTTAATTTGCAGGGTGAGCTGTTTGCCGATTCGGCTATCCGGGGGAACAACCGTTATACCGTTACCGTGCAGATGCTCGACCGCTCGGTGCTGGGGTTTGACGAGAACATGGCGGCACTAGAAGAGACCGCCGAGAAGATGAGCGACAGCAACTGGCAGGAGATTTGCGACCGTTATCTTGCCCTGCCCGACACCCTGCCCAGTTCGGTGCATACCATGGCAGAGACGATTACAGCCGGTGCGCAAACACCGTACCAAAAGGCGTGTGCCATTGAGCGGTGGCTTGCCGAAAACTGCACCTACACCATGACCCCCGTAGTTCCGCCAATCGGCGAGGATTTTGTCGCCCATTTTCTAAACACCAAGGAGGGCTATTGCGTCTATTACGCAAGCGCGATGGCGGTACTTGCGCGCAACATAGGGCTGCCTGCCCGCTATGTCACTGGGTTTGCACTGGAACGCTCAACGGCTCCTTCGTATTACACAGCAACCGAGCGCACCGCCCATGCATGGGCGGAGGTGTATCTAAAAGGCATCGGGTGGGTGGTGTTTGACCCTCTTTCCTTTGATGACGGTCTATCCCCCCTGCCGGAGGAGACGCAGAGCGACTTATCCGGGCAGTCCGCCACAGGGGACATCCCCATTCCGGATATCCCCATGCAGCAGGGTGGAGCGTTAACGCACGAAATACCCAGTGGCAAGCCCGCTATGTCCTTTGCGTGGCTGCTGCTACCTGCTGTGATAGCGGGGATGGTCTGGTTGTTAATGCGTCGACTGCTTACATTGCCCAGTCGGTATTACCGCTTAAGTAGCGTATCCTCCCGCTGTGACGACAAAGGCATGATCCTAGCCGAGTATTACGCCGACCTTCTGCGCCAGCTTAACTACTTCGAGCTTTCGCCCTACACGGGCGAGACACTGAGGGAGTTCGCCCCGCGTGTTGACCGCAGGATGCTGCATAAACAGGATTTGTTTACCGAGGCAACCCAGTGTTATATGGACTACCTTTACGGGTTAAAGCAGCCCGATGCCGTCGCTGTACGGCAGGCAGCAGAGCTACATGAAGAAATAGAGCAGGGTCTGCTTAACCGCCTTGGCAAGCCCATGTATCTCGCCTCGCGATCGCTTGCGGTGCTGGCTGTTAGGCTTGCTCGTAAACGCAACACGTAGTTTAGCAAACACAAAACAGCCCGCCGCGCAGTCAAAACTGTGCAGCGGGCTGTTTCTATGAGAAATGGGGAGGTAGTGTTGTATGTAGGGTTATATCTTCTCGAGTGCTTGGCGCAGGTCGTCGATGATATCCGCTACGTCCTCTACACCGATGGAAAGGCGGATATCCTGGGGGAACGTCCCCGACGCTGCCTGCTCCTCGGGCGATAGCTGCTGATGGGTGGTGGACGCTGGATGGATAACCAGCGACTTTGCGTCTGCAACGTTTGCGAGCAGCGAGAAGATCTCAAGGCTGTCGATGAGTTTTCTCGCCTGTTTTACATCGCCGTTAATCGAGAAGGTGAAGATCGAGCCCGCGCCCTTGGGCAGATACTTCTGCGCGAGCGCGTGGTATCGGTTTGACTGAAGTCCCGGATAGCTGACCGATTTCACCTTGGGGTGCTTCTCTAAAAACTCGGCGACCTTTTGTGCGTTCTCTACATGGCGTTGGACGCGTAGGGATAACGACTCAAGCCCCTGCAGGAACAAAAACGCGTTAAACGGCGACAGCGACGCGCCGGTGTCGCGCAGCAGCTGCGCTCTAATCTTCACCGCATAGGCAATGCCGCCAAGGTCTGCGTATTTGATGCCGTGGTAGCTCTTGTCGGGGGTGGTAAAGCCCGGAAACTTGCCGTTTGTCCAGTCAAAGTTGCCGCCGTCTACGATAATCCCGCCGATGGAGGTGCCGTGCCCGCCGATGAACTTGGTTGCGGAGTGCACCACGACGTTCGCGCCGTGCTCGATGGGGCGGAACAGGTACGGTGTGGCAAAGGTGTTATCCACAATCAGGGGGATGCCGTTATCGTGGGCAATTTTAGCTACTGCATCAAAATCGATGACGTTAATGCCGGGGTTGCCCAACGTCTCGATAAACAACGCCTTGGTTTTGTCGGTTATGGCATCCGCAAAGTTCTGCGGGTTTTCGGGGTCGACAAACACCGTGTTTATGCCAAACTTAGGCAGTGTATCGGAAAACAGGTGGAACGTACCGCCGTACAGGGTGCTCGCCGCAACAATCTCATCCCCCGCACTTGCAATATTAAGTACCGCATAGGTAATGGCTGCAGAGCCGGATGCGGTGGCAAGACCGGCGGTGCCGCCTTCCAAGGCAGCCACGCGTTGCTCAAACACATCCACGGTAGGGTTAGTTAGGCGCGAGTAGATGTTGCCGGGCTCGGTTAGGGCAAACCGACCCTCCGCTTCGTCGGTATTCTTAAATACGAAGGATGTGGTCTGGTAGATGGGAACGGCACGCGCTCCAGTAACGGGGTCGGGCACCTGTCCTGCATGAACCTGCAATGTATCAAAACGTAATTTTTTCTCACTCATAATAGGGAAACCGCCTTTCAGTTATCAATATTTTATTGCTGCCGAACAACGACCAAATTGCACATTCGCAGTAGAGTTGTCGAACAATTTGGGGTGAGCGAATGTGTTAAGTGGCAACATCGCATCATACCTGTGGCGGCGGTGACCCGTCGGACGTATGATAGCTTCATAGCGGCACCTCCTAAAATACATACATAACCTATATGCTTTATATGGATGATACATGAGTTCTGTGGTTTTGTCAATACTAATTTTGCCGTATTTGCAGAGCAGATAATTATTGTTCAAAAGTCGGAAATTGCAAAGAGACAAACCAAAAATTTGGGAGCAACCTCTTTACAAGAACAAATGTTCTGTGGTATGATAGTGCCATAGAAAGGCGGGTTCATATCATGGACGTCTTTGAAAAGCTACGAATATTAACGGACGGCGCGAAATATGACGTTGCGTGCACCTCAAGCGGGGTGGATCGCAAGGCACAGCCGGGAGGCATTGGCAACTCGATGGCGTGCGGCATCTGCCACAGCTTTGCGGGTGACGGGCGTTGTATCTCTCTGCTTAAGGTTTTAATGAGCAACGCCTGCATCTACGACTGTAAATACTGCGTCAACCGGCGTTCTAACGACGTGCCTCGCGCAACCTTCACCCCGCGCGAGCTTGCCGACCTAGTCATCAGCTTTTACCGCCGCAACTATATCGAAGGGCTGTTCTTAAGCTCGGGGGTCGTCAAAGACCCCGATTACACCTGCGAACAAATGACCGAGGTTCTGCGTCTGCTGCGAGAGGAGTACCGCTTTAGCGGCTACATCCATGCAAAGGCAATACCGGGCGCGGATAAGGCACAGCTTGCGCGTATGGGGCTTTTGGCAGACCGCATGAGCGTGAACATCGAGCTGCCCTCACAGCAAAGCCTTGCGCTGCTTGCGCCCGACAAAACAAAACACTCAATCCTCGAGCCGATGGGCTACCTGACTGGTCGCATCAGCGAAAGCAAGGCGGAGATGGTTTCGTACCGCGGTACGCCGCAGTTTGTCCCCGCGGGGCAGAGCACCCAGATGATCATCGGCGCAACACCAGACACCGACTATCAGATTCTGAATCTGTCGGAGGGGTTGTATCGGCGCTATGGGCTAAAGCGTGTGTTCTTCTCGGCGTACATGCCGGTGTCGGATAACCCGTTGCTGCCGTCAACCGCCACAAAGCCGCCGCTTCTACGCGAGCACCGGCTGTATCAAGCGGACTGGCTGCTGCGTTTTTACGGCTTCGAGGCGCGAGAGCTGCTTGATGAGGCACACCAGCATTTTAACCCTTACGTCGACCCCAAATGCAACTGGGCGCTTAACCATATGGAGCAGTTCCCCGTCGAGGTCAACCGTGCGCCTTACGAGCAGCTGCTGCGGGTGCCGGGCATTGGGGTCAACAGCGCCCGCCGCATCCTAACCGCGCGGCGTGTCGGCTCGCTTGATTTTTCGGGGCTAAAGAAGCTGGGTGTGGTGCTCAAGCGCGCACAGTATTTTATTCTGTGTAAAGGGCGCGTCGCCGAAGGGCTTAAAATCACAAACGACGCCATCCTGCGCGCATTGATGAGCGACCGCGCACTTGCCATGTACCGCGGCAACGAGCCCTACGCCTACGAGACCGAGCAGCTTTCGTTGTTTGCACAGCCAAAGCTTGTCGGTCAGGGCATGGATTTTGCCGCTTTCCCGGTACTGATGAAGGAGGAACTGCAGAAATGCCTGACCGGACAGATATAGTGTATCGCTACGACGGCAGCTTTGAAGGGCTAATGTGCTGTGTGTTTGAAAGCTACGCTTGCAAGGAGATTCCCTTAGCCATCCACTGCCCGGGCTTTGCGCAGGAGACGCTGCTGCCTGTTAAAGAGATCATCACCGATACCGAGCACGCCAGCCGCGTTGTCGCCTCCATCCCCCAGCGAATGGGGCGGGAGGTGCTGCCCTTTATTCAGCGCGCGTTTTTGACCTGCCTAAACGACAAGGAGCATTATATCCTGTTGTTTCTGCGCATCGGGTTTCGGGTGGGCGCACAGGTAATGAGCATGCTCGCCGACGATACGGTGGATGTGCTGACCAAGGCGGTGCGGTATCTCGAGCGGGAGACACACCTGTTTCGCGAGTTTGTGCGGTTTTCGGAGCACGGTGGGGTACTGGTAAGCGAGATCGAGCCCAACAACATCGTGCTGCCACTAATCATGCAGCACTTTTGCGAACGGCTGCCCGAAGAACGGTTTTTGATACACGACATTACCCACGGTATGGCACTATTCTATGAGCCCTACCGTCCCACCATCCTGCCCATAGAATCGCTTGAGCTGCCCGAGCCGGATGAGCAGGAGCTTGCCATGCGCAGGCTGTGGCAGCTGTTTTACGACACCATTGAGGTGGAGGGACGGCATAACCCCAAATGCCGTATGGGGCATATGCCAAAGCGGTACTGGAAGCACCTGACCGAGTTTGACCGCCCCTTGCGCACGGTACGTGACAAGCTCGGTTATTCGGCAGCAGGCGCAGTGCTGCTGCCCGACCGCACGGTGCCTGCGTACCACCCAAAAACAGCGTATCTGCATAGCAGCTAATTTTACTGTAAAACGAGCAGATTGCTCACCGATTCTTGAATAATTTCTGTAACAAGTCGATTCCAGCACCCCGCAACAGGGTCCTTCGGAGATTTTCTTCGAGGGGCTTTGTTGCGTTTTGCTTAAAAGACAAAAGAATCTGCCCGCACCGCACACGTTCGGCTCTTTTGCTTAATATGATGTATCAGGGCCGTGCTCACGGCCTTTTTCGTGATACTTGAATGGGTAAAAGAGCCAAGGGGGTATGGTATGAATTCCGGCAGAAGAAATGATTTTAATACAAGCAGAGGCAATGGCAGCAACGGCGGACTGGAATCGGTTCGCGTGCGGTTTGGCGAACAACGTGTGCTCGAGGTATTTGCGCAGGCGGTGCAGCGGAGCAAGGCACAGGCGGCGGCAATGGCAAACGATCCATCGCTGCGTTTTCGCACCCTGTTTGTGCTCATCCCGCACATTAAGGCATACGGCGTGTTTAGCGACCTAAACGAACGCGCGCGCATTGCCCTTAAGCTGTGCGCCGAGATGCTGGGTGATGAGAGGTTAAAGGAGCAGGCAAACACAACGACCGTGGATAGTGAAAAAGAATCGGCTGTACTGAAATGGATGATACGAACCGGAACGCAGGACGACGGAAGCGACAACCGCTACGCAAAGACGCTCGACAATGCGGCAGGGCTTATTACCGACCGCTATCACGACGCGGCGGTGTTGCCGCATCTTGTTGACATGCTGTTTCGCCGTGCCCGTGAGGGGCACAACATCCACGACCTTTCGTGGGTGCTGTTTCACGGCGGAGACCCGCATATGCTAAGGCTAGCGGCGGGCTATCTGCGCTCGGCACAGCAAACAGACTACGAGCTTGCGTGCGCACTGCTTCATCTTGAGCCACTGCCTGAGCAGGAGCGTGTGCAGGGCAGGCAGAAGCAGTATGACCGATACCTTGCATGGCTTAGCGAGAACTACGACTACCTGTATCCGACCGAGGAGAGCTTCCAGCTTAAGAGCGATCCTCAGCCCTTTGCTGTAGATTTGGGGGCAAAGTACCTTGCGCGCCCAACGATGCTACGCACCCCCACTGCCGCAGCGTCTGTAATGGCGTCGAGCGGCACAGCCGACCTGCCCAATGCGTTTTTTACGCTCAGTGAAAACGATAAAGAATTACTTGCGGGTTACTCGAATCGGCTTTATAAAAGAAACCGAACGGACTGGAACCGTTTTATCTCCCTGCCTGTTGCTAGTCAGCTAAGCGAAGCAAAACTGGCTGTACCGACGGAGGGGACACGATGATTACGATTGCAGGACGCCCCACAACCCCCGCAAGCCTGGTAGATGAATTCCCGGCAAATAGTGTCGAGCGTCTAATCATCGAGCAGATGGCGGCAAGCAGCACCGAATACAAGTTTGACAGCGCAAAGGAGCTGTGGTTTGAGCTTACCCTGCGCAGGGAGCTGATAGCCGCATCCAACGCGCTCAACAGAAGTGGGCTTCGGTTTGCAATATTCCGAGAAGCTGAGTGTAACCCCGATTTTTGGGAGCTGACACCAGAGGGTGGCTTTCGGCAAAGAGCGGATGTAAAAGCGTCGGACGCTGTTCGCGACATCTTCACAAACGGGCGAAAGTATGCTACCGAATGCGCCACCGGCATGGTGATTGTGTACCTTGGTGCACTGTTAAATCTGTTTGGCGATGAGAAATTCAATCAAAACTTTAGCGGCATCTATCTGATGAACTGGCATGGGCTGCACCGCAACCTGCGTGAGATTGGACAGATGAACACATACCCCGATTATTTTCCCGGTGACCGCAGGTATTTTGCAAACCCAGACGTTGACCCCGTGACCCCCGAATGGCAGGGGGAGAATGTCATTGACCTTAGCGGTGGGTTGTATTACGGGCACGGCATGGGCAAACGCAATGCGGAAGCAATTATCACCGCGCTCAACAAAAAACGTAAGGAGGGTGCGACACGTTCTGCCTATCTTATGGACTCCGCCGGACGCCCGAACTTTAAGCGTCTTGCCTCTCTCTATTACGGTGCCACATAGAAACGCTTCGTCCATGGGGGAGCCCCCTCGAGCGCAAGACCTACCTAGAACTGGGTGGACGTTTAGGCAATGATTATTCACAATAGTAAGGTTTGCTGGTTTTCAATCATGTTGTACAGTATTTTTGCTTAAACACAACGAAAAGTTTACGTTTAAATACTGTACATTTGAGATTGATTCAGTATAATTGTCTTGAGTACTAAGGAAGCTGGCTTGAAAACACGATAACGGTCTGAGACTTACGGCTGACATGATATATCCCTGCTTTGGCAGTGACCATGCATTGAAGAACCGATTGCCCTGACTTATTCTGTTCAAGTACATCCTTGCGGAAAGGGAATGGGAATGAACTTACTTTCACATCTTCGCATGGCGCGTCGCCTGCTTGCACCCTACGGGGGAGGGCAGGGGGGTGTCAAATCAATTGCTTTTTTATTTGGCAACATTCGCCCCGACATCATGGGTGGCTTTTTGGTGCTTCCGCACACACCAGCAGCTCGCGCAGAGATTATTAACCGTAAGATTGAAAAGTGCATTGCCGATATGCAAACTGGTCAGCGCGGCGGCATTTATACCAACTATCGTTTGGGCGTCATCTGCCATTTCCTTGCCGATTTCTTTTGCTATGCACACAACGATTGGGCGCAGCTTACGAGCAAGGATCATTTTACGTATGAGATGCAGCTAAACCGTGCGCTTAAGCAGGCCGATTATGAAAAGGACAGCATTCCGCTACCTGCTGGCGATGTGCACAGCATCATACAGAGCATCTGGCAGGCGCATAAGCAGTATGCGAGCCTTACCCCGAATCCGTTGCAGGATATTGAGTATACCGGCGATGTGTGCGCGTATCTGCTCAGCTCCGCCCGTTACCTTGCCCACTGCGGCGGGTATGCCCCCTTTGAGGAAACACCGATTCCCGCATACGCGTAACAGCATAACGATTTATAGCAAATTCGCTTTTTAATGCCCGAGCAAAAACAAGCAAAAGCTTGCAATTATGGATCTTACGAAGATTTTTTGTGGGCACTATCAGTATAATTTGGTACAAAGGCCGTCCGAATGGGCGGTCTTTCTTGTTCTAATTTTAACCACCGCGATTCGTATAAGAATTGCATTTACCGCACACGAAATTTTGTGTATAATAGTAGAGGTGTTTGGAATTTAAAGCAAAACAGAACGGATAATTACAAAGTAATCAACATCTGCTTAATACTAATGTATTGAAAAAAAGGTTTCCGTGGTGCGTTTTGCATCGGTTTGGCGATTGTGCTTTGTTGGCACATCTGCCAGAAAGGAGTGATCATAGCGATGAGAATCATCTTTTCCATTATGATTGCCGCGCTTGCGGCGCTTGTTGTAATGCTTGCGGCGCTCTATCTGTCCGAAGACACACAGACTGCGGACAAGCCGCCCGAGGTTGCGCCGCTGTATCACATCCAGCTCGTTACCCAGAGCGGAAACGAACATTTTTGGACGATGTTTAAAAAGGGTGCACAGAGTGCCGCCCAAGATAATAACGTGTATGTGGAGTTTGTAGACATTGCCCAGCGGGAGGTGGAGCTCTCGGTGCAGGCGGTGGATTATGCTATCTTCGCAGGGGTGGACGGCATTGCATTACAGGCGGCGGATTTGGCACGCACCGAGGCAGCACTTTCTGCAGCAACCGCTGCGGGGCTTTCGGTAATCACGTTTGAAAACGACGTGTTTTTCACCCAAAACGCGGCTACGGTCGGCTCTAACAGCTACGACATCGGTTACGATGCGGGCAAGATGGGCGCAACCGCAAGCGGCGGCATAGGCAAAGCCGCGGTGCTAATTGATGATATGTCCGAGGACGAAGAGGGCATAAGCCCTTACAAAAACCTAAAGCTTCAGGGTATTATGGAGGCGTTTTCAGAGTACCCTGCGATGGAGCTTGTGGGCGTATACACCCTGAGCAGCGGTATGTTTGACGTAGAAAAGGTCACGACGCGTATCTTAGAGGAGCACCCCGAGGTTAGCCTAGTTATCTGCACGCAGGAGAAAAGCACGCCGGGGGTAGCGCAGATGGTGGTGGATGCAAACCGGGTGGGCGACATCATGGTGGTTGGTTACGGCGCAATGCCCCAGACGCTGGAGTACATTGATCGTGACGTCATCTACGGCACCATCTGCCCCAACGCCTACGAGATTGGCTACACCACTGTGACCCAGCTGTTTTATTTGCTACAGGGCAAGCAGATCAGCGACCTCATCAACACCGATGTTTACGCCATTACGGCGGAAAACCTAGAGGAATACGAGGAGACCTTTAGCGCACAAGGATAACCATCTGCTACAACTGGACAAGATCGCACGGAGGAATGGCAGTGAAACGGATAACCGACCTCAAATACCGCACAATTTTAATACTGTTCTTCCTGTTCTCGGTGCTGATTGCGTTTTTGGCGGGGCTATATTCGTATCTCTCCGCACAGATTCTACTCAAAGACAGCGCCCAGCTGTTCAACAAAAACACGGAGCTTGCCGCCGTTTATAAGGAAATTGGCGAGATACAAGAGGATATCGCACTCTATCTCTCCACCGCAAGCACCGACAGC
Organism: Bacillota bacterium; assembly: GCA_023443315.1. Taxonomy (GTDB): domain Bacteria; phylum Bacillota; class Clostridia; order Oscillospirales; family Ruminococcaceae; genus Acetanaerobacterium. The sequence continues at coordinate 23,082 of JAEZVA010000070.1, forward strand.
CTGCTTGCGTTTTACGACCATACCACCGTAATCAATCAGAGTGTCGACCGCATGCTCGCAACCGCAGACTACACAGAGCGCGGCGTCAAGATAAAAAATGTAGGGGGTATGGTGAAGTATTATCTAGACCTAGGCGAGGATACCGTGACCGCCCGAAGGGGGCGCAACATCGATGTGTATACCGAGGGCTATACGCAGACGGTTAAGGTAAACAGCTACATCATGCGCTATATCGAGGAAATCATGAGCGGAGACCTCATCGACAGCGCAGACAAGTACGAGGTGATTAACAGCCGTACGCAAAACGCCACGCTGTTTAACAATCTACTTATCGCCCTAGTGGTTGCCTTTGTGAGCTTTGCGATAGTGTTGTTCTCTATTCGCATTACGCGACCAATTGGTCGTTTGGCGGACTATGCAAGGCAGATTGCAAACGGCGACTACGATGTTCATATCGAGCCTCTGAATACAAGCGGCGAAATCACCGTGCTGTTTAACGTGTTCTCCCTCATGGCAAGCAGTATCCGGCAGCATGTAAGCGAGCTACACGAGAAGCAGCAGCTTGAAATGATGGTTAACGAGCAGAGGATGAATAATCTAAAGATAAAAAATGCCCTGCGGGAATCGGAGCTGCTTGCCTTGCAGTCACAGGTAAACCCGCACTTCATCTTTAACACCATCAACATTGGCGCAAAGATAGCGATGATGCAGGGTGACGATATGACCTGCAACTACCTCGAGAACGCAGCGGATGTTTTTCGCTACAACCTAAAAGGACTTGATTGTAACGCCACCCTGCGAGAGGAGATTGACAACGTCATCTCCTATATGCAGCTGCTAACCACCCGCTTTGGGGATGCGGTTCATTTTCGGCTAGACTGCCCCGACGACACCGAGATACTTGCAACGGTACTGCCTCGCATGACCCTTCAGCCCATTGTGGAAAACGCGTACATCCATGGCATCGGTCCGCGGGAAGAGGGGGGAGTCATACACCTGATAGTATCCCGAGACGAGGAATACGTCTATGTAACTGTTAGCGATAATGGGGTGGGCATGACGCAAGAGACGATTACGCGCTTGCTGCGGGAGGATAAAGAGGACAGCGTTCCCATGCGGCGGGCACAGAAGGGTCACACCACAGGAATCGGTGTGGACAACGTGCTAAAACGCCTGAGGCTGTTCTTTGGGCGTACCGATGTAATGTGTATTGAGTGCGGCGGTGGGGAAACGAGGGTAATCTTTACGCTGCCCATTGCCCGACAGGAGGATGCGAATGAATCGGTATAGCGTGTTGATCGTTGACGACGAGCCCATTGCAATCGATTCCATAGAGTATATTATTAAGGCGAGCTTCCCGAATATTGAGATTGCGGGAAAGGCGCGCACGGGCAGAGAGGCGATTGAAAAGGCATACGCCGTCCACCCAGACATCGTGATTATGGATATTAACATGCCCGGCATCAACGGGCTGGATGCGATGCGCAGCATACGCAAGGCAAACGCCGATGTACGACTAGTTGTGTCAAGCGCCTTTGACTACTTCGATTACGCCGTGGAAGCGGTGACCCTTTCGGTGGATGAATACCTGCTAAAGCCGGTTCGACGTGAAAAGATGGAGGAGGCGCTCAACAAGGTCATCAAAAAGATTGATGAGATGCGCAGCCAGGTCAAGCGGGAGCTGGAGCTCAAAGAGAAGTTTGAAATGGTTTTGCCGGTGCTTGAGACGGGGTTTATCAACGCCATCTGTATGTTTGACAGCAGCGAGCAGGACCTGCTCTCCTATTCCCACCTGTTCGACTGCGAGGGGCAGGGCGGCTACGTCATGACCGTCGAGTTCGGCGAAAAGACGGGCGGGGAGGTATTTAACAAGATCAGCGAGGGCGTGCGAAGCAACCGCCTGTATATCGGTTACCGCGACATCCTTAAATCCCTATGTCGGTGCGTTGTGGGTCCCCTTATGCTCAACCGCATTATCGTGTTTGTGTTTGAGGATAAAAACGAAGATGCGTTTGAACAAAAGCTTGCCGCAATCGAAATTGCGCAGCGCTTTTTTAACAAGGCGCAGAGTATGAGCCCCGACCTTTCTATCGGCATCGGTGCATGGTGTGACAACATCTCGCACAGCAAGCGCTCCTACCACGAATCGCTGCGTGCGTTGCGTGTCGTGGATAGCCGCAGCTTCGAGCTGCCCGTCGTGCACTTTGATGACGTGATGGATGAGCTTCCAAGCGGGGAGGTTGACGAGCTGTTCGGTCACAGCGTGTATACGGCAATCGCAGCGCAGGATGTATCCTCGGCGGGGCGTGCGTTTGATGAGCTCGTGTTTGAGCTACACGACGCAAAAGCCGACCTGGAGACCATGAAAGGCCGTATCGTGCTTTTGATGGCGGGCATAGGTAGGCGGTACGGCGCAGCGGTACATGACCTAAGCGGCACGCTTTCGGATGTTATTTCGGCAGGCGATGTTTCAAGACTGCGTGCGGTGTGTAAACGGCACATCGAGGAGGTCGTAAGTCAGATTACCTCCGGCAGACAAAAACGCGTCAACGCCGTGGTCGAAAAGGCAGACCAGTTTATGCGCGAAAACTACGACAAGGACATCGCGCTTGAGGATATCGCGCGCGCGGTAAACCTTAGCCCCTTTTACTTTAGTCGGTTTTACAAGGAAGAAACGGGCGTCAATTTTATCGATAGGCTAACCGGCATCCGAATGGATAAAGCAAAAGAGCTGATTGCAAGCAGCGAGCTATCCATGAAGGATGTGGCACGCTCTGTGGGGTACTCAGACCCCAACTACTTTTCCAAGCTGTTTAAGAAGGTGGTCGGAACAACGGCTTCCGAGTACAAGGAAGTATACGGAAAGTGAGGGTTGGCAGTTGAAACAATTTGTTTGCAGACGAATACCCATGGTTGTGTTTCTCATTGTATTTATCTTTGTTCCCTTTATTAGCGGCTGCGAGGGTCCAAACACAGCGTCGAGTGAACAACCGCAGGATAAACCGCTCTTAGTCGGTTTTTCTTTGGCTACACTCAAGGAGGACAGATGGCTGCGAGACCGAGACATCTTCCTCTCCAAGGCAAAGCAGGCAGGCATTGATGTGATTGTATCCAACGCAAACAACGACAGTGACCTGCAGTTTTCGCAGGTGCGCGATATGGTTGCGCAGGATATCGACATCCTTGTCATTATACCGCACGACCGCGAAAAGGCGGCGGATTGTGTTGCAATTGCCAAAAAGGCGGGCATCCCCGTTATCTCGTATGATCGCCTCGTCAACAATGCGGACGTGGATGTATACGTCTCGTTTGACAACGTGAAGGTTGGTCGTCTTCAGGGTGAAGGCATTACAAAGGCAGTACCCACCGGCGGCTACATAATCCTAAACGGCTCGCCCAACGACAACAACAGTCCCATGTTCCGTGAGGGATATATGAGCGTGCTGCAACCCCTGATTGACAGCGGTCAAATCGAGATCAAGGCGGAAACGTGGGTGGATAACTGGCGGCGTGAAACGGCGTATGAGTTTGTTTCTCAGGCACTTGAGGATAACCCCGGCGAGGTAAACGCAATCTTAGCTGGCAACGACTCGCTTGCTTGGGGCTCGATTGATGCCCTTGCCGAAGCGCGGCTTGCCGAGACGGTAAAGGTGGTAGGGCACGACGCTGACCTTGCCGCCTGTCAACGAATCGTGGTCGGAACACAGATGCTCACCATCTACAAGCCTATCCGTAATCTGGTTGAGGCGGCGGTGGAGCTGTGCGTCCTCATTGCGGCAGGGGAGAAACCCAAGGCGGAGAACACCATCTTCGACGGCACCTACGAGGTACCGTATGTGATGATTGATGTGGTCGCCGTGACAAAGGAGAATATGGACGATACCGTCATCAAGGACGGCTTCTACCTCAAAGAGGATGTGTATCGCATCGCAAAGAGCGACGAATAGACTAAGCGCATAAATATAACACCGAGTAGATGCCACACAGGGCAAATACTCGGTGTTTTATGTTGTTTGCTATGTTGCTAGTATATAATCCCGCCGTATCGTGCTGCAATCTCGGCAAGGCGATTGGGGGGGATAAAGCTTTGTGAATCCACAAGCGCACGACCCTGATAGTGCAGCAGCGCCTGCTCCAGAGAAGCCTCGTCGTCGCAGTGCACTAGAATCGGCAGGGCTGCCATATGTGCGTTTTCCGCCAGTAGGTGCGCGTCATCGATGCTGGTAACCATAACTGCGATTACGTCGATACCGCTGGTATCCGCCGCCTCAATTAGAGCCTCGCTCATGTCAAGGGTACAGTACAACGGGGGGCTTATTTCGGGTGCTTCGGGCAGAAAGAACGCCTCTTTGTGGTTTGCCGCAAGCAGCTCGCCTTCGGCGGGCGATTTTTGCGGCAGATGCTCAGTATAGGCGGTGTCCTGCACCACCGTTTTCATCGCGCGGATGTGCGCAGGCATTACGCCGTAACGACCGCCGATGATCTGCGCGCCCGCCCGTAACAGAGACACCGACTCAAACGCCATGCTCTGGGGAGAAAGGTCGTACAGATGTGGCAGCACAGGGTTCGGGCTTCCCGCATCAACCCGTGCTATCAAGGGAACGGATGCGTATGGGTACAGCCGTCGCAGGGAATCCACAAGCGGGGCAATCCCCCCCGCCGCGGTTACGCCAAAGGCGGCAGCCCCCAAGCTCTGGGCGGTAATCAGTGCCGCAAGCACATCGGCATCCCGCAGGGTCGTTCGGCAGTCGTCGCCAATCTCCATCGCCGCAAGGACGGGAAGAGAGAAGGAACGCGCGGCTAAGAGTGCAGCGCGCAGGTCGGCAATGCTCGTAAAGCCGTCGAGATAAACAAACGACAGCCCCGCGTACACACGAAGCTTGTCACGGTAAAAGGCGACTAGCCGTTCAAAGGTCGTGCGACCAAACGGAACAATGTCGATATCCGAGAGCGGCACAATACCGCCGACGGGAACCCTACCGCCCGCCACAGCGGTGACCGCCTGCACAAGCGTTTCATCCGGGCACGGAACCAGCACCGCGTGTGAACCCGCAGCGATATACTCCGCCGTCTGCTGTGCAAGCTCATCCGGGTCGGGCATGCCTTGATTATCTGGGGCAATAAATGAAATGCCGTCGAGTAAAAAGGGCCGTTTATCGGGTATGTCCATCTCGGTTACCTTTACCTCCGTTGGCGGTTTTGGACAGTGCCAAAACATAGCCGTCTAAAGTATTCGCGTACACAAGCAGAGCTACATCGTTTCGGGTGCGGTAATCTTTAACAGTGCCAGCACGTTTTTAAGCGTGATGCGTACGGCACTGCACAAGTTCAGGCGTGCCTGCATCAGCGGCTCGTCGTCGCTTTTTACACGGTGCGCGTTATAAAACTTATGGAACATCGTCGCAAGATCCACACAGTAGCGGGTCATGCGGGCAGGGTCGTAGTTCTTTGCCGCCTCGTCCACCTCTCCCGGCAGCTTTGCTAGGTGGCGAATCAGCTCCATCTCCTCTCGAGAGGACAGCTTGCAAAGCTCTTCGGGGGTGCAGGCGCGCATAGTCGTGCCCTCTGCCCCTAAATTTTTAAAAATGCTGCAGATCCTTGCGTGCGCATACTGTACATAGTACACGGGGTTTTGCGCACTCTGTTCTACGGCAAGGTCAAGGTCAAAGTCGAAATGGCTGTTGGGCTCGCGCAGGTTAAAGTAGAAACGCGCCGCATCCACCGGCACCTCATCAAGCAGGTCGTTTAAGGTGATAGCCTTTCCCGTTCGCTTGCTCATGCGCACCACAGTGCCGCCGCGAACAAGGCGAACCAGCTGCATCAATACGATGTCCAGTCGGTCGCTGTCAATGCCAATGGCGGTCATAGCACCCTTGAGCCTACCCACATGTCCGTGATGGTCGGCGCCCCAGATGTTGATGACCTGATCATAGCCGCGCTCCACAAACTTGTTGTAGTGGTAAGCGATATCCGCAGCAAAATAGGTGGGAATGCCGTTTGCGCGAACCAGTACATCATCCTTTTCCGCGCCGAAGGCGGTGGCCTTGTACCACAAGGCGCCGTCCTTTTCATAGGTATAGCCGTTTTTCGCAAGCAAGAGGAGTGCCTCCTCAATCTTGCTGGGCTTGCCTTCGTGCAGAACGCTTTCGTAAAACCACTTATCGTAGTTCACACGGTACTGTCCAAGGTCGTCTTTGAGCTTTTCCACATTGCGGGGCAGCGCAAACTCAACGAGCGCCTTCTTGCGCACGTCTTCGTCGGCACTTACATACCCGTCGGCATGAATAGCGGCAAACTCCTTTGCACGCTCCTTAATATCATCACCCTGATAGCCGTCCTCGGGGAAATCGATGTTATCCTTGTACAGCTGAAGATAGCGTGCGTTTAATGAGTTCGCGAACTTTTCAATCTGGTTGCCTGCGTCGTTTACATAAAACTCTCTTGTTACGTCAAAGCCCGCATACTCCAACACCGCTGCAAGACAGTCGCCCAAAGCGCCGCCGCGCGCGTTGCCCATGTGCATGGGGCCTGTTGGGTTTGCGGATACGAACTCCACCATCGTTTTTTTGCCTTTACCGTAACTTGTGCGCCCGTACCGCTCGTCCTCGGTCAAGACCGCCGCTACGCTCTTAGCAAACCACGAAGCATCCAAAAAGAAGTTGATAAAGCCCGGTCCCGCAATCTCGCAGCGGGCAAACGAGGTGCCCTCTAATACGCAGTTGTCGCAGATAATCTCCGCAATGCGTTTGGGCGGCAGGCGAAACGCGCGTGCGCTCACCATAGCGGCGTTGGTCGCAAAGTCGCCGTGGGTGGTATCTGCGGGAATCTCAATGGTGAATGCGGGCATCGTTTCCGCGGGCAGATCGCTTGCGGCAACCGCGCGTCCTATGGACGCAAGCAAAATATCCTTGAGCTCATTTTGAGCGGTTTTAATCAGATCGACCATTGATGTGATCCTTCCTTTCTGGGTGCTACGCGTCTTGGGGATAAGCAAAGGGTTCGGCAGTAAGCCCCAAAGCACAAGACCCGTTTGAAAGAGCTATCTTTCAAACTTTTGACACTCCTTGACGTTGATGTATACCTCGTTTTCGCTGGCAAGGCTTGAATTGATATCAAGCGAATACTTAAAGCTGACGTCACCGCCGCTGTCGCTTAGGCTGTTGGTGATGCTGTCAGAGAACACCCCAATCATAATCTCGCCCTCGCCGGTATCGTAGTGACACAGATGACGCTTGCCCTTTTCAATAATCAGCTCCGATCGGTTTGCGCCTCGTCGCTTGAGCACCACGCTGTTGTCGCCCTCAACTTCTAGCATCGTCGTTGTTCCCGCAAAGCCGGTCGCCTCAGACTCCTTATAGCAGATAATCTGCTTGCCGTTTTTGGTAAACAGGTTACCGAGTGTGGTCAGCTCCATGGTATCCGACTCGCCGTCTATACTGGAGATTCCCTTAATAGAAATCAGTACATCCTTTTTCATTGCAAAGCCCATGCCTTTCCGTTTTTATGCTCAGTCGTATAAACACAAATATTAGTCCGCAAAGCCCATACGGTCAGTAGTTCTCGATGTCGATGATATGTACGTTTTCCTTAATATGCCCTCCGAGAAAACGCTCGGCGATTGAGGCGAAGTCGTCCGCCTGGTCGCTGATGTAAAAGCGAACCCCGCCTTCTTCGTCGCGGTTATTCACAAGCCCCATCGCCTTGAGCGAGGCAGCGGCAAAACGCGCCGTTTCCTTGCCTGCGTCAATCAAGGTAATGTCGTCGCCCAGAATATCCGAGATGATGGGGTATAAAAGCGGATAGTGGGTACAACCAAGGATTACCGTGTCAAGATCTTCGCCTTTTAGATCGCGTAGGTACCCCTCGGCAACCAGCCTGGTGACGGGGTTATCGCGGTCGATAAAGCCGTTTTCTACCAGCGGAACAAACAGCGGACAGGCCTTGCCTACCACACGTGCGTTTGGCTTAATCGAACGAATTGCCTTGCCGTATGCGCCGCTGCGAACCGTTGCGGAAGTGCCGATAATACCGATGCCGCTACCCCTGCTTGCAGCGCATGCCGCCTGAGCTGCGGGGTCAAGTACGCGAATGACAGGGATGGTATACTCCGCCGCCATCTGGTCGGTTAGGATGGAGCTTACCGTGCCGCAGGCGATGATGATTAGCTTGACATCGTGCGTCAGCAAAAAGCGAATATCCTGCCGCGCGTATTTCAAAATGGTTTCACGGCTGCGGCTGCCATAAGGCACGCGCGAGGTGTCGCCAAAATACACGATGTTTTCATGGGGCAGAAGCTCTTTTAGCTCCTTGACGGTGGTAAGCCCGCCAAGACCTGAATCGAATACGCCGATGCTTCGATTATCCATTCCTACCTCCCGGTTCGCATAGGGTTCGTTTTTCATTGCAGGGTTAAATTAGAAACTTACGCTCGAGCGCAAGGGTAATCAGCCGGTCAATCAGCTCGGGGTAAGGGATGCCGTATGCCTCAAACAGCTTGGGGTACATGCTGATGTGTGTAAAGCCAGGGATGGTGTTAATCTCGTTAAGTAACACCGTGCCATCTTTTTTTACAAAGAAATCGACGCGCGAAAGCCCCGCACAGCACAGAGCACGGTAGGTTTTCACCGCCATGTCGCGTACTGTCTGCGCCGTTTTCTCGTCAATACGGGCGGGGATATAAAGGTCGGTGGTGTCGTCGATGTACTTTGCGTTGTAGTCGTAGAAGACCGCCTTGGGTGCAATCTCCCCCACAACCGATGCGATGGGCGCGTCGTTGCCAAGCACCGCGCACTCAATCTCCTGCCCAACGACCGCCTGCTCTGCCACAACCTTTTTATCATGGGACAGCGCAAGAATAGCCGCCTGCCTTAAGCTCTCTTTATCGCTTGCGCGGCTTACCCCGACCGACGATCCCGCATTGGCGGGTTTTATAAACATCGGGTAACCGAGTTTTTCACTTAATCGTTTTTCTAGCGCATCAAAGTCATTTAGTGCATCGGCGTAAAACCAGTCCCACGGCGTACTGGGTATACCCGCGCCGTCGGTGGTAATGCGCGCAATGACCTTATCCATACACACGGCGCTTGAAAGGGTGTCGCAGCCTACAAACGGGATGCCCGCAACGGTAAACAGACCTTGCAGTGTGCCGTCCTCGCAGTTTTTGCCGTGCACAACGGGGAACACCGCATCCAAACGGATCATCGACGCAGTGCCGTTGGGAGAAAGCTCCACAATGCCGTGAACCGAGCGGTCGGGGCTGATAAACGCGGGGGCGGTATGACCCGATTCCACCCATCGGTTTTCACGAATATCCTCAATGCTACCGGTGTAGCGCAGCCAGCGACCGTCCTTGGTAACGCCAAGCATGATAACGTCATATTTTTGCCTGTTGATGTTATTAAGCACCGAGCTTGCACTAATCAGCGATACCTCGTACTCGCTGGATGCGCCGCCGAACACAACCCCAATAGTAAGTCTTGACAAGATGCGTCACACTCCCGTAATATAAAAGGATATAATACCTATATTAATATAAAGCATATTGAAAACGACCAAAAAGTAGTACGGCAGGCGCGGGCAAAACCGCCCCAGTAACTACAAACAATACAGTTCATTCTAGCAAAATACAAGGGCAAAAGCAATATTTATTCGCCGTTACATGAAAAAACCAATGGCATACGCTTAAAATATGGGGACATGCTGTTGACTTATACTTCATTCTATGCTATATTTATGATACCTCTAAAAGGGTTATTTTTTTTGCGCGCATTTTTATGCGCCACAAAATAGCTTGCGGCGTCGCCGCACCATGGGGTCACAGGATCCTTTGTTTTTTCGAGGGAGGCAAAAAAATCCGTTTTATTGGAGGTGCCGATATGAGAGTTCGGGTAACCATGGCTTGCACCGAATGCAAGCAGCGCAACTACAACACCATGAAGAACAAGAAGAACGACCCCGACAGACTGGAAATGAATAAGTATTGCCGGTTCTGTAAGAAACACACATCCCACAAGGAAACCAAGTAAGGGAAGAACAGGAGGGACCATAATGACCGCGAGTTCAGAAAAGAAAGAGCGCAAATTCAGTCCTGCACGTTTCTTCCAAAGGATAGCCCGCTTTTTTAGAGACATGCGCGGCGAGACGAAAAAGATCGTTTGGCCGACATGGAAGCAGCTGTGGAGCAGCACCCTATTGGTGCTAGCCATCATGCTGGGTGCGGGAGTAATCATCTGGGTGCTTGACGTTGTGTTCGGCGCGTTGGTGAAGCTAGTCCTTGGTGCCTGATTTTAGCGTAGGCGGGAGGAAACACTATGTCTGATGCCGCAAAGTGGTATGTTGTACACACCTATTCGGGTTACGAGAACAAGGTTGCGGGCAACCTCGAAAAGATGGTTGAAAACCGCAGGCTGCAAGAACTAATTCAAGAGATTAGGGTTCCCACCGAAAAGGTAATAGAGTACAAGGATGACAAAAAGCGCGAGGTAGAGCGCAAAATCTTTCCCGGATATGTTCTGGTAAAGATGATTATGGATGACGACTCCTGGTACGTTGTACGCAATATCCGTGGTGTCACCGGCTTTGTGGGTCCCGCATCCAAGCCCATTCCTTTAACAGAAGAGGAAGTTGCGGCGCTGGGTGTTGAGAAAAAACAGATTGAGGTCCGTTTTGCTGTAGGCGATTCCATTCGTGTTACGAGTGGTCCGCTCGAAGGCTTTATCGGTACCGTCGAGATGATTGACGCCGACAAGAACAAGCTGCGTGTCATCGTTTCGATGTTCGGCCGCGAAACTCCTGCAGAGCTTGAGCTCGATTGGGCAGAGCCTGTGGAGTAACCACCGCAGTCGGTAGTTTTTCATCCGGGTTATTCGGGGTAACGCCTGGCACAAAAAATGCCCCGGCTTTTCGCGCGGCGTAGTTGCCGTGCATGGGCGCGCTCCGCAAGGCGGGGTAAGCGTCCGGTGGGAGGAATAAAAATACTCTTTATTCCGTAAGCTACCACGTTATTTTGGAGGTGCAAAAAATGGCTCAAAAGGTTGTGGGCTTTATTAAGCTCCAGATACCGGCCGGCAAGGCCACTCCGGCGCCGCCCGTTGGTCCTGCGCTGGGTCAGCACGGCGTCAACATTATGGCATTTACAAAGGAATTTAACGAGCGTACGAAAAACGATGTGGGTCTGATTATCCCTGTCGTGATCTCCGTTTATGCCGACCGTTCTTTCAGCTTTGTAACCAAAACCCCGCCGGCTGCAGTGCTTATTAAAAAGGCATGCGGCATTGAAACGGCTTCGGGTGTGCCCAACAAGACCAAGGTTGCAAAGATTACCAGGGAGCAGATCAGAAAGATCGCTGAGCAGAAGATGCCCGATCTCAATGCCGCTAACGTTGATACCGCTATGACTATGGTAGCAGGTACAGCCAGAAGCATGGGCGTTGAAGTCGTAGACTGATTGCTTCCGGGTGGGAGGAAATTTCCGCTATTAACCACTCAATTAGGAGGAACATGAGATGAAACACGGCAAGAATTATCAGGACAGCGCAAAGCTCGTCGACCGCGCAAAGCTGTACGACGCGCAGGAAGCGCTCGATTTATGTGTTAAGACCGCTAAGGCAAAGTTTGACGAGACCGTCGAGATTCATGTGCGCTTGGGCGTAGACTCCCGTCATGCCGACCAGCAGGTTCGCGGCGCGGTTGTACTGCCCAACGGTACCGGTAAAAAGGTACGCGTACTGGTGTTTGCAAAGGGCGATAAGGCAGACGACGCAACCAAAGCGGGTGCGGAGTATGTTGGAGCCGAGGATCTGGCTACAAAAATCCAGAACGAAGGCTGGACCGACTTTGACGTTGTTATCGCAAGCCCCGACATGATGGGCGTGGTAGGTCGTCTTGGTAAGGTGCTTGGTCCCCGCGGACTGATGCCAAACCCCAAGGCCGGCACCGTAACCCCCGATGTTGCCCGTGCGGTAACCGAGGCAAAGGCCGGTAAGATTGAATATCGTCTTGACAAAACAAACATCATCCACTGCCCCATCGGCAAGGCCTCTTTTGGCATTGAGAAGCTTAGCGAAAACTTTGATACCCTGATGGGTGCCATTGTAAAGGCAAAGCCCGCTGCGGCAAAGGGTCAGTACGTCAAGAGCTGCGTCATTGCCACCACCATGGGTCCCGGCGTACGCATCAACCCCTCAAGATTTGTCTAATAGCCTTAACTTAGGTGTTGACAGATTGCGTTAACGCGTAGTATAATAGCAACGTTGTCTTTTCCAAAGACAGCAGGCGCCTATTTGTGTTATTTAAGACATTTGGGCATAATGGGTTAAATTCTCCCGCCTGCCGAGGAACAGCGATGAATTCTTGATATAGGCAGTACGCTTGTAGAGGATATTTCATTGCCCTTTCTTCCGGCTTTCGGGAGAAAGGGCATTTTTGTTGCGCAAGAACGCCTTTTAAATATCTGGGAGGTGAACTTCAAGTTGCCAAGTGAGAACGCATTAAAATCCAAACAGCAGTTTGTCGAGGAGCTTTCTCAACAGCTTAAGGATGCTTGTGCCGGCGTACTCGTCGACTACAAGGGCATTACGGTTGCTGATGATACAAAGCTTCGCCGCGAGCTGCGTGAAGCAGGCATCGAGTACGCTGTTGTAAAAAACACCATGCTTCGATTTGCTGCAAAGAACGCAAGCCTTGACGGTCTGGACTCCGTGTTGGAGGGTACTACCGCTCTTGCAACAAGCAAGGAAGACCCCGTAGCAGCTGCAAAGATTCTGTGCAAGTTTGCAGACGCTTCAAAGGGTAAGTTTACAATCAAAGCCGGTTTTGTGGACGGAGAGATTCTCGACGCCAAAAAGACCGCCGAGCTTGGAAACCTGCCTTCAAAGGAACAGCTGCTCTGCCAGCTGCTTTCCGTACTCAACGGCAATATCCGTGGTCTTGCCGTTGCGCTTAACGCCATTGCCGAAAAGCAGGGCGAGGCTGCTCCTGCTGCCGAGTAATTAACCGCAGTTTGCAACCCGAAACAATGGCAATGTGCCGTAAAACAAAAATATTGGGAGGTATCATTTAAATGGCTTCTGAGAAAATTACTAAATTTGTAGAAGAAATCAAGACACTGACTGTTCTTGAGTTAAACGAGCTGGTAAAGGCAATCGAGGAGGAGTTTGGCGTATCCGCTGCTGCTCCCGTTATGGTTGCTGGTCCTGCTGCTGGTCCTGCTGTTGCTGAGGAGAAGACCGAGTTTGACGTAATCCTTGCTGAGATTGGTGCCAACAAGATGGCAGTAATCAAGGTTGTTAAGGATATCGTAGGTCTTGGCCTGAAGGAAGCGAAGGAGTTTGTTGAGGCTGCTCCTAAGGCTGTTAAAGAAGGCGTATCCAAGACTGAGGCTGACGAGCTTGCGAAGAAGCTTGAGGAAGCTGGCGCAAAGGCTGAGGTTAAGTAATTTAGCCCTAATGCAAGATAAAAAGCCGTCCGAAAGGGCGGCTTTTTTTGTTTCTCAACCTTCCCCACATATTGAAGAGGTTGTAACAACCATCTGGCAATGATATAATGGGAAAAAATCTGTCGACGGCGTTTTGGATACCATTGCTGATGAAAATGGGAGAGATGACAGAATGAAGTACTATGTGGTGGATGTCTTTACAGATAAACGGTTTCACGGTAATTCGGCGGGCGTATGCCTGCTGGATAAACCGCTGGATGCCGCTATAATGCAGCAGATCGCAGCGGAAAACAACCTTGCAGAGACAGCTTTTTTGCTACACGAGAACGACCGCTTTTCCCTGAGTTGGTTTACCCCGAAGGTTGAGATCGACCTGTGCGGACACGCGACGCTCGCCACCGCCCTTGTTTTGATGAACGAGGTAGAGCGGGATCTTATGCGGGTGGAGTTTGAGACGCTAAGCGGTACATTAACCGTAACCCGGGAGCAGGATGTATTTTTGATGGATTTTCCCCGCAGAAAGCCCGTTCCCTGCGAGGTGCCCGCGCTGTTATCTAAGACTTTGGGCGCTGTGGTGCTGGAAACACACAGCTCTAGGGATTTGGTCGCGGTGCTACAGTCGGAGGAGACAGTGCGCGCGCTTCGCCCCGATTTTACACTGCTCAAACAGCTTACCGATGTGTTTGCGGTTGTTGTTACCGCAAAGGGGGAGCAGCATGATTTTGTCTCGCGCTTTTTTGCCCCCAACGCGGGGATTGACGAAGACCCCGTTACCGGTTCATCCCACAGCACGCTCATCCCGTTTTGGAGCGAGCGGCTCGGAAAAACCGAGATGACCGCCGCGCAGCTATCCAATCGGGGCGGAACACTCCTATGCAAGGATACGGGGGAACGTGTCATCATAGGCGGCTGCGGCGTCATTTATCTTTCGGGCGAGATTATCCTTTAGACTTCGTGCGCAGGGGCATCGTACTTGCGAAATTAGCTAGTATTGTATGAGAGAATGTAGATGGCTGACTAGAAGCCTGAAAGACTTACGCGATGTGTCATGATACAATAATCCATACTTCGTAACGATTTATCGGTTGCACAATACCCTCCAATAAGGTAACGTATAGATACAAGACGTGCTACAGGTCCGACGAATAGGGAGGAACGCATAATGCAGACCGCACATCTCAAGCAGCTGCTTACCCAAGGGGGGTACAATACCGCATTTACGACGCTATATGGTACTGGCGATATCGAGATACAGGCACAGACCGCGCGCTATGCCGCAGCCGCCGACCGTTTTGACGCGCTGTTTGGCAAGGGACGCGAGGTGATGCTGTTCAGCGCACCGGGGCGCACCGAGATTGGCGGCAACCACACCGACCACCAGCGCGGACGTGTGCTTGCGGCGGCGGTGAACCTTGACGTGATTGCGGTCGTGTCAATCAATCACGACAATGTAATCCGCATTAAGAGCGAGGGGTACGATATGGATGCTGTTCCCCTTACCGTTCTTGCGCTCAATCCGTCGGAGCGGGGGTCTTCCGCTTCCCTTATCCGCGGCATAGCAGCCCGCTTTTCTGCGCTTGGCTACCGCATCGGCGGGTTTGACGCCTACACAACCTCCGACGTTCTGCCCGGCTCGGGGCTGTCCTCCTCCGCGGCGTTTGAGGTTTTGGTGGGTACCATTCTCAACTACTCGTATAATAAAGGGGAAGTAACAGCCCCAGTAATAGCGCAGATTGGTCAGTACGCCGAGAACGACTACTTCGGCAAGCCCTGCGGGCTGATGGATCAAACCGCGTCGGCAGTGGGCGGCTTTGTGTCTCTTGATTTTGAAAACCCTACACACCCGGTTATCGAGCAGGTGGCGTTTGACCTTGCGTCAAGCGGCTATGCGCTGTGTATTGTGAACACTGGCGGCAGCCATGCCGACCTGACGGCGGATTACGCCGCCGTGCCCGCAGAGATGAAGGCGGTCGCAGGGCAGTTTGGAAAACAGCATCTGCGCGAGGTGCCGGAGGAGGCGTTTTACGCGCAGATCGGCGCATTGCGCGATAAGGTAAGCGACCGCGCCATCCTGCGTGCCGTACACTTCTTTGACGACAACGCGCGGGTAAGTGAGCAGGCAAAGGCGTTAGAGGACGGCGATATGGTGCAGTTTTTGCGTCTTGTGACCGCGTCGGGGCGGTCGTCATTTCAGTACCTGCAAAACGTGTATTCCCCAAAGCAAACCGCCAAACAAGGGCTTTCCCTTGCGCTTTCGCTCAGTGAGCGGATTCTCGGCGAACACGGCGCGTGGCGGGTACACGGCGGCGGCTTTGCGGGGACGGTGCAGGCGTTTGTGCCCACAGAGCTACTCGCACAGTACAAACAGCAGATGGAGCGGGTGTTCGGTGATGGCGCATGCCATGTTCTTTCGGTTCGTCGCGTCGGCAGCGTCTGCGTTATGCCAGAGTAGATAACGAAAACAGGAGGATTACTCGTCATGGCAGAGCTGTGCAGGAGCTTAGGGACGCATATGGGCGTTTTCTTCGCAAAGACTGATTCATGTTGCTTAAATTAAGTATAAGAAAAATCCGGTAATATGGCATTTACTGTGGTATAATAACGCCATAACAGTAAAGTGATACAACAGGCGTATAATCCGAATCCTCGTTTAAAATGGTGACAAAGATAAGTTTAAGCAGGGAAAGAAAGGTTAGGAACAATTGATATGAAGATACTAGTTACAGGCGGGGCAGGCTTTATTGGTAGCCACACCTGCGTAGAGCTGCTGGGGGCGGGGTATGAGGTTGTTGTCGTGGATAACCTCTGCAACGCAAATAGAGAGAGTATAGACCGCATACAGGAGATTACTGGAAAAGACCTGTCGTTTTACCCGGTTGATATCCGTGACAGGGACGCGCTACGCACCGTGTTTTGTGAGCATACAATCAGCGCCGTGGTGCATTTTGCGGGACTCAAGGCGGTGGGAGAATCGGTTTTAAAGCCGCTAACCTATTATGACAACAACGTGTACGGTACGATTGTGCTTTGTCAGGCAATGGAGGAAGCAGGCTGCAAAACCATTGTGTTTTCGTCCTCTGCCACCGTTTACGGTTTTAACAACCCCATTCCGTACAAAGAGGAGTATCCGACCGGCGACACCAGCAACCCTTACGGTAGCACCAAGGCGATGGTGGAGCGTGTGCTTAGCGATATCTGCGCAGCCGACCCGGACTGGAGCGCGATGCTGCTGCGCTACTTTAACCCCATCGGTGCCCACGAGAGCGGACTGATTGGAGAAAACCCAAATGGAATACCCAATAATCTGTTACCCTATGTGGCGCAGGTGGCGGTGGGTAAGCTGCCCTGTCTAAACGTGTTCGGTAACGACTACGACACCGTAGATGGTACCGGCGTGCGAGATTATATCCATGTCGTCGACCTTGCTCTGGGGCACCTGAAGGCGCTTGATTATGCCGCGCTTCATAAGGGCGTAGAGGCGGTGAATCTGGGTACTGGCAAGGGCACGAGTGTGCTGCAAATCGTAAACGCCTACTGCAAGGCAAGCGGCAGGGAGATTCCCGTACAATATGCACCACGCCGTGCGGGTGATCTTGCGGAGTATTACGGACATACCGAAAAGGCAAGATCGCTTTTGGGCTGGGAGGCTGCAAGGGGCATAGACGAGATGTGCGCCGACAGCTGGCGCTACATGCAGACACAGATCGCAAGCAAGTAACCATAGCAATAGTATTTTAAAGCGGAAACATGGTGTTTTACCAAGGTTTCCGCTTTCTTTGTTGTGTACTGTCAGTTTTTATGATATATTATTACCAATGTATTTTGTTTTACTTTACATATTCTAATCAAACGCAACGACGACCTTTTTCCATATTAGTCCGGTGAAAAGGATAACGGTGTAATGAGCTATCTAATACAATCTTTCTTACGTATCTTTCATGCGCCTAAAACAGTTACAACTCTTTCTTCTGCAATACAAGCAGGGTTCGGTCGCATCAGACCGATGCTGCTTGCAGTTTTGCATGAAGCATGTGCATTCCTGTGCCTGCCCTTGGATGGGACCCCTTATTCTATGGGTGAGAATGCTACCCTGATGTCTGCTTCATGGCGTGACAACCTGGCTGCGGATTTCGCGTGGATCTGGGAAGAGATCCTTTCGCACTGGGTGGGGCTAACGGTATTCATCCTCGGTTTGTTCTTTGCAATGGGATTGGTGGCGTTTGTCTTTGTGCTCATTTATCGCGCACTTACAAGAAAAAAGCTCACCCAGCTTACCTATATCGACCAAGTGACAGGATGCGATAACTACGCAGCATTTACATTAAAGGCAGAGAGCCTATTAAAAAACAAGGCACAATATGCCTACGTGATGTTTGATATCAATCGCTTTAAGGCCATTAACAATTCGTATGGTTTTCAAGAGGGCAACTGCCTGCTGTTGCTTGTATCGCAGCAGTTAAAGGAGTTTACCCGTTGCGATGAGTTGTTCTCTCGTTCTTCTGATGACAACTTTACGTTGCTGCTACAGTATGAGTCGGTAGAGCAGCTGACGCAGCGTTTGAACGCGTTGTTTGTTAAGATGAAGTATTTTTACTCCACACGAAAAAAGCTTGAATACCAAGTAAACTATGCGTGCGGCGTCTTTTTGATTACCGATCAAAATGTTCCTCTTGCGTATTGCCACGGTAACGCACAGCTAGCCAAACGGAGCGTGAAGAACCTTTACGATACCGCAATCTTTTTTTACGATGAATCGTTGCGCAAACGAATCATCGAAACGCAGGAGATTGAGGCTTCAATGTACAGCGCGCTAGAAAACCGCGAGTTTGAGGTGTATTTGCAGCCGAAGTACGAGCTATCTACCGATACCATAGTCGGCGCCGAGGCATTGATACGTTGGCATCATCCCACCATGGGCTTTTTATCGCCGGCTCGCTTTATTCCCATACTCGAGCAAAACGGATTTTTGCTGAGGCTTGATTGTTATGTGCACGAAGAGGTTTGCCGAACCATCCGCTCGTGGATGGATGCAGGCGAAACCCCGTTTCCGATTTCGGTCAATATGTCAAGGCTACACGCAAGACAGCAGGATTTTGTGGAGCGTATTGACGAGACCGCCAGCCGATACCAAGTGTCGCCTGAGCTCGTTGAGATCGAACTGACTGAGACCGCGTTTCACGACGACACTCAGCAGATTATCGATGTCATGCAGCGGCTTAAAGAAAAAGGGTTCCGCCTTGCAATGGATGATTTCGGCTCGGGATACTCCTCGCTCAATCTGCTTAATGTGCTGCCGGTTGACATTATAAAGCTTGACCGCATGATGTTCCGCGACCTCGAAAAACAAGACAGAAGCAAAAAGATTGTGACCAATGCCATTCATATTGTCCGCGATCTCGAGATGAAGGTGGTGGCGGAGGGAATAGAGACGCAGGAGCAGATCGACTTTTTAAGAGACATAAAATGCGACATGGTGCAGGGTTATTTTTATGCAAGACCCATGCCCGTACCCCAGTTTGAGATGCTTGCATTTTCAAGAATAATCAATGTAGGCGCAAAGAGCACCTCCGTTAAATAGTTTTTACTAAGTGAATTAAAGTATTGTACAAATAAGACGCCGGCACAGTTGTTGCCGGTGTCTTTTGGTTGAAACGGATAAATGTGTGCATAATAGATACCAAACAGCTTGGTTAGCTTCCTGCGGACAAGCACCGCGAAATTCGTATAAGGCAGGGTGGTTTCGAATGAAAAAGAATCGCTTTATATCATGGATAATCGTCTGTTCGGTTATATTGTGTGCGATTAGCGGGTGCAACGCGCCCCGCAGAGAGAATACGATAGCCGTGGGGGGCATTGTATCGCTGACTGGGGAAACCTCTTTATACGGCGAGTCGGTCAGCAAGGGCATCAAGCTTGCAACCAGTGAGGTGAACGAAGCGGGAGGGGTTCTGGGTAAAACAATTGAGTATATTGAACAAGACGACAAGGGAGACGAAAAAGAGACGGAAAAGGCGTACAGAGAACTAAAAAAGAAAAAGGTTATCGGTATTCTGGGAGGGATTACGACAGAACCGTCGATTGCCCTTGGGCAGGCGGGCAAGAAGAGTGGAATTGCCATTATCTCGCCTACTGCGGCAGCGCCCGAGGTCACTACGTATGGAACCAATCTGTTTCGCGTGAGCTATACTGCGCCTTACCAGAGCAGAACCATGGCGTCCTTTGCCAGTGAAGAATTGGGTGCAAAGAAAATAGGGGTTTTATACCAGTTTGCCGATACCTATGCAAGTGGTAGCGCGAGCGAGTTTGGCAAAAAGGCGCAGCAGTTGGGGGTCAAGGATATTATCTATCGATCGTATAGTAAAGACGATACCGACTTTACAGCACAATTAGAGCAGATTAAACAGGAAGAGCCGGATGTGTTGTTTGTACCTGCCACCTATAAAAAGTTTGCGATGATTGCACAGCAAGCAAGGCAGATTGGGATCAAATCCGTTTTGCTTGGGAGCGTAACCGCCGAAGGGGTGCTGAGTATTGCTGACGAGCAGCAAAAAGAATGTTTGGAGGGGGCATATTTTAGCGCAAGCTACTTTCCGCAGCAGGAGGATGAAAAAAGCATGACGTTTGCTAAGGCGTACGAGCGGCAATACGGCGAAGAGCCAAATTCCTTTGCAGCGCTGGGGTACGACGCCGCTATGCTGATGTACACGTCCATCCAAAATGCGGGAGAGGCAGACCCAAAGAAGGTGATTGAGCAGATAACAGCCTCCGAGACCGAAGGGGTAACCGGACCCATACACCTAAACAGCTTGGGCGACCCCGAAAACAAGCGGATTTTTATCATAAAAATATCAGAAGGTCAATATACCGTGCAAACCATGATTGCGCCGGAGCCGGTATAACAACAACTCCCTGCGATATTACATCGCAGGGAGTTTCATAGCATATTGTCAAATAACCAAGCAGGCGGTCAGCGAAGTACAGGGGTTTGCGGAGAAAACAAAAACCGAACGGTGCCAAACGGGAATCCAATGGGCACGATATAACCGTTTGCAAAGCCGCATAGTGTCTTGCCACTTGCCACCTGTTGCGGCTCAAGGTCTAGCTCAAGCGCAATCGAGTTCGAGGCGTTTACCGCAAACAAACCATTGTGCTGGTTTAAAAACTCCCCAACCGATGCCTCGACGTACTCGTCGTTCTCAAAGAACTCGTCCTGCGCATATCGCGACGCAAAGGCGATAAAGGCCTTTTCTGGCGCCTCCAGCGCGGTGAACAGGGTGGTGTCCCCGCACACAAGCTGAATGGCAAGCTCCTGTGTAACAAGGCAGTCTGACGCTGCCTCAGCGGGAAGTAGGGTAAAGTCATCCCCAATAAAGCGAATGATGTTTTTCAGCAACAAAGAGACATAATCGGCGTACAGGTCGGCCTTCGGGGCTCCGTCAAGATGGTAAAAGTCCTTAATCACCTGTCTTGCCGCAGCTACTTTTTCATCGGCAAACTCGTTTTCTGTTAGTCGGGTTGATTTTTTGTAAGACTCAAGCGCAATCTGAAACTGTCCATTAGTCATCACGCCGCTGTCAACAAGCGCCTGCCCAAGCGAAAGGTACCCCGGCTTTTGTGCGGCAAGCAGCTCGCTCACCTGCGCGGGGGTCATGTAACCAAGCTCTACGGCAAGGTCGCCGATGCGGATATCGCGCGTTGCCTGTATGCGGTGCAGATCATCCACCTGCTCGGCAGTCAGGTAACCTGCGTTGATGGCGAGAACACCCAGCTTAACATGTACCTTGCTTTGCAGTTCAAGTGCCGTGTTTAGCTGACTGCTGGTTACCAGACCATTGTTTAAAAGGTAACTGCCAAAGAATTGTGTAAACATAATGTCGTTCCGCCTCTCACCGTCAATCAGCCGATTAATACATTGTTTATTATCTTAAGCACCTGCTCATCGTCAATGGGCTTTTGCAAAAAATC
The DNA here is from genome assembly GCA_023443315.1 of Bacillota bacterium. Lineage (GTDB taxonomy): Bacteria > Bacillota > Clostridia > Oscillospirales > Ruminococcaceae > Acetanaerobacterium. The sequence goes on from JAEZVA010000070.1 coordinate 44,482, forward strand.
AAACACCCCGACGTTCACCGACTCTTTCAGATGGCTCTGTGTACCAATCGACGACGCCATAACGACCTTGGCGGTGCGGTTGTGTGCGCGTATTTCGCGTAATGCCTCAAGCCCCGTCTTTTTGGGCATAATGATGTCCATAAACACGATGTCGGGCAGATGCTCTTTGAACATAGCCACTGCCTGCTCGCCGTCCGATGCCTCCCAAATGGTGCCGCACCCTATCTTTGTAAGCAGTTCACGAAATTTTTTTCTGACAAGAATAGAATCGTCGCAAATAAGGACCTTCATGTCTGAAATCTTCATTTTTATCACCCAATCAATTGTTATGCGCTTATTAGCGATACGGGCTAACAGAGCAAAGCGCTGCTTACTGTTGTTACAATTTATTCTACACTATATTTTCAGCCTTTTCAACCATTTTCCCCATTAACAGCCTTAATTTATCAAACAACAGAAAAGTATGGTTTTTATGACGGAATTAAGGTGGAAAACCCCTTTCCAAGAACTCCTTGACAACAAAAAAGGAGTGTAGTAACATTAAAGGGGTGGCAAGGGCGCTACCTTTTTTTAGGCGCCCTTGCGTTTTTTGTAGCACCGCATTTACAGAGGTTTAAGTAGGGATGCAAGATGCCATTGGTGGGGAACCGGCGTGTACCATTGTGACGTTTTTAGTTTAAAAATGGTGTTCGCCGCAAGGGGCAGGATTTAACCCGTCTTAATCTAGTTAAACCTTCATGATTTACGGTGTAAGCGGGCATATCGCCTTCGGATAACGCCCCTAGGTATTGCAGGGAGAGGAACGTGAGAGATGATTTCGGCAAACAGATATCGCACACACACATGTAGCGAATTAGGGGAAAAGGATATCGGCAAAGA
>JAEZVA010000078.1 GCA_023443315.1 Bacillota bacterium
CCTGCTGCCTGCCGTGTTTATGCTTCACGACTTTGAAGAGATTGTGTTAATGCAGCCATGGCTTATAAATAATTCATCCCGCATCAAGGCACGGTTTCCGCGCCTTGCCAAGCACATCAATCACGCGTCGGCGCGTTCAACAGCGGCGTTTGCGCTTGCCGTTGCCGAGGAGTTTATACTGATTTGTTTGGTTACCGCGCTTAGCGTGTGGTATTCAACCTATGGGGTATGGGTTGCGGTCTATTGTGCGTTTTTTCTTCATCTGCTCCTTCATATTGGCCAGAGCATTGTGTTAAAGAGCTATATTCCGGCACTTGCTACCTCCATTTTATCACTGCCTTATTGCGTGTGGGTGGGATTGTTGCTTGTGCGCTGGGGTCAATTTGATTTGTGGCAGACTGGGCTGCTTTTTGCTTTGGGTAGCGTGCTCGTTGCAGCGAACCTGCTGCTTGCCCTAAAAACAGCAGATTGGTTTGACAAGCAGCTTGCAAAGTACGCCGCATGCGCTATCAGTACAGGGGAGCAAAAGCGGAATAGGTAGCCTTTCAAGCTTCAGAAAAATGGCTGCCGGGGCACAGAGTCATCTGCAACAAAGCCGCACTGCTATTTTCATGGTGATTTGTGCCCTTGCGGCGCAGAGTGCCGGAAAGGAATTTTCAGAACCATGGCAAAGAATAAACAACCTGAAAAACAGAAAAATGCGTTATCTGAGAACGCCTATATTGAAGGCGCAGGATTGGTTGTGGAGCAGCCCATAACCGAGACGCTCGAAAAAAACTATATGCCTTATGCGATGAGTGTAATCTTATCGCGCGCAATACCAGAGATTGATGGCTTTAAGCCTTCTCATCGAAAGATACTCTACACAATGTATAAAATGGGGCTGCTTACCGGTTCGCGCACCAAGTCCGCAAATATTGTGGGGCAGGTCATGCGCTTAAACCCTCATGGCGACGCGGCAATCTACGAGACGATGGTGCGCCTGTCGCGCGGCAACCAGTCGCTGATTGTACCCTATGTTGACTCCAAGGGCAACTTTGGTAAGAGCTATTCGCGCGATATGGCGTATGCCGCCGCGCGTTATACCGAAGCGAAGCTGGATAAGATATGCGCCGAGCTGTTTCGTGACATCGACCGCGATACGGTGGATTTTGTGGACAACTACGACAATACCACCAAGGAGCCAACGCTGCTGCCTACCACCTTTCCCTCTATTTTAGTCAACGCCAATATGGGTATTGCCGTGGGTATGGCTAGCTCCATCTGCCCGTTTAACCTTGCCGAGGTATGCGAAACCACCATCGCTTTAATGAAGGACGAGCACCACGACATCCTATCCACGCTAAAGGCTCCCGATTTCCCTACAGGTGGACTCATTTTGTACAACCCGGAGGAGCTCGCTAAAATCTATGAAACCGGACGCGGCAGTGTTCGGGTACGCGCACGGTATCAGTACGACAAATCCTCAAACTGCATAGAGATTACCGAGATTCCGCCTACCACAACGGTGGAAGCGATTATTGATAAGATTGTCGACCTCGTTAAGTCCGGCAAGATTCGCGAGATCTCCGACATCCGCGACGAGACCGACCTTTCGGGCTTAAAGATTGCCATCGACATCAAGCGCACGATTGACCCCGACAAGCTGATGCAAAAGCTATTTCGCGTCACGCCGTTGGAAGACTCGTTTTCGTGCAACTTTAACGTGCTTGTGGGCGGTACACCCCGTGTGCTCGGGGTTCGTCAGCTTGCTTTGGAGTGGACGGCGTTTCGCACCGAATGTGTGAAGCGGCGCGTGTATTACGAGCTGAAAAAGAAGAAAGAGAAGATGCACCTACTCAAGGGTCTAGCGAAGATTTTGCTAGATATCGACAAAGCAGTGCGCATTGTACGCGAGACCGAGGAGGAGACCGAGGTTGTACCAAACCTGATGATCGGCTTTGGCATCGACGAAGTGCAGGCGGATTATGTGGCAGAGATTAAGCTGCGCCACCTAAACCGCGAATACATCCTTAACCGCACCAAAGAGCTTGACCAACTGCAAACTGAAATTGCCGATATGGAGGATATTCTGGCAAAACCCAAACGCATCGGGCGTATTATGATAGACGAGCTGACCGAGGTGGCAAAGAAATACGGCGCACCGCGCAAAAGCCTGATTGTGTTTGCAGATGATGAGCCGGAAGAGCCGGAGGAGGAGGACATCCCCGACTACCCCGTCCACCTATTCTTTACAAGGGAAGGCTATTTTAAAAAGGTTACCCCGCAGTCGCTGCGCATGAGCGGCGAGCACAAGCTCAAAGAGGGCGACGAGGTTGTGATGCAAGGGGAGAGCACCAACTCCGCGGAGCTGTTGTTCTTCACCAATCGGTGTCAGGTATATAAGGCGCGCGCCTGCGATTTTGAGGACACCAAGGTCAGCGTGCTTGGGGATTACATCCCCGCGAAGCTCGGCATGGACGAGGGCGAGTCCGCCGTGTTAATGGTTGTCACAAAGGACTATTCGGGCTATATGTTGTTTTTCTATGAAAACGGCAAGCTCTCCAAGGTTCCGCTTGCAAGCTACCAGACCAAAACGCGCCGTAAGAAGCTGATTAACGCCTACAGCGCAAAAAGTCCCGCTTGTGCGATACTGTTTACCCCACAGGATAGGGAGTATATGGTGACGAGCACGGCAGGGCGCGTGCTACTTGTGCATTCGGGCGCGGTTGCAGAAAAGAGCACCAAGGATAATCAGGGCGTCTCGGTTATGATGCTCAAGAAAGGGCATACCGTTGCTGCGGTCAAGCCGTTTGAGGAGCAGATGCTTGGTAATGCGCACCGTTTCCGCACAAAGACGTTACCCTCTGCAGGCGCAATCCCCAAGGAATCCGATCTTGGCGAACAGCTCAGTTTTTAACGCACAAAAAACGGGCAGCATCACCAGAATGCTGCCCGAACGATAATCATATCTCAGTACGCATTATACCTATCATGCAAACGCTTGACCTTGCATACCGCAGTCACAACTATCGTGTTATTATTATGGCTGCGGGTGGTTTAGATATCACAGGAAAATCGTGGTTAATTTAGGTGCGCATTATGGTGATATAATTCAGACCGCCTGCCGTTTGGTAGCGCGGTCTGAACTGTGTACAGTGTTTCTGAGCGGTTCGGTATGAGATGAATTTGCAGTCACAACCGTTCGCATTAGGAGATATTTCAACTACAATGTTATAGCATAATAAAGAGGTTCATCGATTTTGACTATCTATCGTAGTGGAGATGATTGTGTTTTTCTGTCATTTTGCAGGAATAAATTCTTTTCCTCTTGATTTTTTTGCCGCATGCATATAATATTATGATTGTTATTATGCAATTTTTAATTTGGTTGCCTGCATATAACCAGCATCTTGTAAGGCATATATGTGAGAAGCAAAGCTAATGTAAAACACAAAAAAGCAAGCGCTGTTTTGGTTTTTTGGTTATTTGTCAGCATATTGGCATAGCGTACTAAGGTAATATAAAACGATTTATAACGAAGGATATGGTGAAACTTCATGCAAGGTAATCTGTTGCAGATTATTGGGTCGAAGATGAGTAAGTTCTCAAAAGGGCAGCGTGCTATCGCCGCTTATATTACAGCGCACTACGATAAAGCGGCGTTCATGACAGCGTCTAGGCTGGGCGAGGCGGTGGGCGTTAGCGAATCCACCGTGGTTCGTTTTGCGTCGGAGGTCGGGTACGAGGGATACCCCGAGCTGCAGCATGCGTTGCAAGAGATGATAAGAAACAAACTGACCTCAGTGCAACGTATGGAGGTTGCCAGCGAGCAGATCGGTGTGCGGGACGCGGGCGAGGTGCTTGAAAAGGTTCTGGGTGCCGACATCAACAACATCCGCCGCACGCTGGAGCTTACCTCAAAGCAGTCGTTTTCTGATGCTGTGAGCACCATAATTGCCGCTAAAAACATCTATATCATGGGCGGACGCAGCGCGGCGGCGCTTGCTAATTTTTTGGGCTTTTATTTTAATCTGGTTTTTTCAAATGTCCGCGTGGTGGGCGCAAGCAGTTCCAGCGAGGTGTTCGAGCAGCTTCTTCGCATCGGTGAAGGGGATGTCTTGATTGCCGTCAGCTTTCCCCGTTACTCCAAGCGCACCGTTCGAGCTGGCGATTACGCGTCAAAATCGGGCGCGGATGTGATTGCCATCACCGATAGCCCGTCTGCACCCCTTGCGGCATGCGCAACGCATCTACTCATAGCGCGCAGCGATATGGCAAGCTTTGTGGATTCGCTCGTTGCGCCGCTGAGCCTGATAAACGCACTGATTATTGCCGTAAGCCTAAATAAAAAGGAGGAGGTTGCAGATACCTTCTCAAAACTCGAACATATTTGGGATTTATATAACGTATACGAGAAAAGCGACGCAGCATCCTCAAACGAAATGATAGAAGACTAACGAATGTACGGCGGCGGTGATACGCATAATAAATGCGCTGTGCCTTTAACTTATAAACTGTCGCACTGAGTGTGCGGAAAGGATATGGAATACCTGTTTTGTACAACAACTATGATGTAATTATTATCGGTGCGGGCGCCGCAGGACTGATGGCGGCGGGCACCGCTGCGGCACAGGGAAAAAAGACCCTACTGCTTGAGCGAAACGACCGCCCCGCGAAAAAGGTGTTAATTACCGGTAAAGGGCGTTGCAACGTTACCAACAACTGTACCCAGGACCATTTTATTACGCAGGTAAAAACCAATGGACGTTTTTTATACAGCGCAATCTCCGCATTTTCGCCGCAAGATACCATGGCGTTTTTTGAGCGTCTCGGTCTTGCACTAAAAACCGAGCGCGGCAACCGCGTTTTTCCGGTATCGGATCAGGCCGCCGACGTTGCCTCGGCGCTTGTTCGCTATGTAAAAGCACAGGGTGCACAGATTGAGACCGCCCGCGTAAAGGGGCTGATACTCGAAAACGGTGCCGTAAAGGGCGTCACCACCTACCAAGACAAAACATTTACAGCCTCCTCTATTATTATTGCAACGGGCGGGCTATCCTATCCGGGTACCGGCTCAACAGGCGACGGTTATCGGTTTGCGGTCGAGGCGGGACATACGGTACTGCCCACGTCACCCGCATTAATCCCCATCGTTACCCACGAGGATTGGTGTAAACGCGTGATGGGGCTGTCGCTTAAAAACGTAACCCTTTCGGTTGAGGATATTAAACGCGGCAAAACCGTGTTTTCGGAACTGGGCGAGATGTTGTTTACCCACTTCGGCATATCTGGTCCGCTTGTGCTAAGCGCGTCCTCGCTTATGGATAGCACACATCTGTCCGATTACCGCCTGACCATCGACCTAAAGCCGGCACTCTCGTTTGAGCAGCTGGACAAACGAATTCAGCGCGATTTTTTGCAAAACCTAAATAAGGATTTTCTAAATTCTCTGGGCGCCCTGTTGCCTAAGAAACTGATTCCTGTTATAGTTAATCTATGTGATATTAAGGCTGAGGAAAAGGTAAACCAAATCACCAAAGAACAGCGTGCGCGTCTTGTACAAACACTAAAGGTGCTTACTGTCACCCCGCGCGCGTTTCGCCCCATAGAAGAGGCGATTGTGACATCAGGCGGTATTAAGGTGAGCGAGATTGACCCCAAAACGATGAGGTCCAAGCTGTGCGACGGGCTATTCTTTGCGGGTGAAGTCATCGATGTGGATGCCTATACCGGCGGCTACAACCTGCAGATTGCGTTTAGCACCGGGTATCTCGCAGGCTTGCACGCGTAGAGATAAAATTTTCACTAGGGAAAGGGGCTGCTTTTATGGGCACAAAGGCGGTTGCAATAGACGGGCCGTCAGGCGCAGGAAAAAGCACCATCGCAAAGGCGGTGGCAAAACGGCTCGGTTTTATCTATGTAGACACCGGCGCGCTGTATCGTGCAGTCGGTCTTTATATGCTCGACCACGGCGTGGACACCGAAAGCGAGCAGCAGGTTATCCCAATGCTCAGTGGGGTAGAGGTGTCGCTTCGATTCGTGGACGGCGAGCAACGCGTGTTTTTGAACGGTCAGGACGTTTCACGTCGCATTCGCGAAAACGAGGTATCGATGGCAGCGTCGAATGTGTCCCGCATCCCCGAGGTGCGCACGTTTTTGTTTGACCTGCAAAAAGAGATTGCCAGAGAAAACAACATCATCATGGACGGGCGCGACATCGGAACGGTGGTGCTGCCCGGGGCGGATGTAAAGGTATTTCTGACCGCGTCCCCAGAGGAACGCGCGCAACGTCGGTACAAGGAGCTTCTTGAGCGTGGGCAGCAGGTATCGTACGACACGTTGCTGCAAGAGATTAAGCAGCGCGATTACAACGATTCGCATCGAGAGATTGCCCCACTCAAGCAGGCGAAGGACGCGCTGCTCGTGGACACCACAGGCAATGAACTCGAGACCTCCATACAGCTACTGGATGAGCTAATCACGCGCAGACTTGGACTGTAGTTTGCGTTTAGCAGTTAAGTTTTGTGCCGCCGCAAGGTGTGCGGCACTTGAAAGGCAGGCAACGAGGTATGAGCTTATATCCCTTGGGCATTGCGTTAATGCGTGCAATTACTGCGATTGCGTTTCGCGTTAGAATAGAAGGCACCGAACATCTTTGCCGCGAAGACGGCTATATTATCGCCTCTAACCATGTGTCGGGTTACGATCCCGTACTTCTTTCGCTTGCCGCATATCGCGAGAAAAAGCGAATAAACTACATGGCGAAGGAAGAGCTCATAAAAATACCGCTGATTGGGCGGGTGTTGCGCGCACTCGGCGCGTTTCCAGTGCGCAGGGGCATGGGCGACCGCGGTGCATTGGACACTGCGGCTAAAATCGTAACTGATGGCAAGGTTTTTGGCATCTTTCCAGAGGGGACACGTTCTAAAACGGGCAAGCTGTTGCCCGGTAAATCAGGTGTTGCAGTCATAAGTGCACGAACCCGCTGTGATGTGGTTCCCGCTTCAATCTACATCGAAGGGGTAAAGCTTAGATGGCTTGCAAAGATCACCATTCGCTTTGGCAAGCCCATTGCGTTTGACCAATTGGGTCTATCCGAGGACTTTACCACCCCGGAACTAAGGGCAGCCAGTGCCCTGATTATGCAGCATATTGCTGAGCAGTACGATAAAGGTAGTTTGGTTAAAGCATGACTTAGCGGGCGTCCCCAGCATAACGACTTGGCGAAACGGAGTAACCGATGGAGATTAACGTTGCGAAAACCGCAGGCTTCTGCTTTGGGGTTGATCGTGCGGTGAATATGGTGCACGGACTGTTGCGTGAGCACGACGGCATAACCGGCAGGGTATGTACGCTCGGTCCCATCATCCACAATCCGCAGCTTGTGGAAGAACTAAAAAAACAAGGCGTATGTATTATAGAAGACCCTACGCAGGCGTTGCCCGGGGACACGGTGGTGATTCGTTCCCACGGGGTATCCCGCGCGGTATATGAAGAGCTTGCAAAAGCGGGTTGTCGGGTAGAGGACGCCACCTGCCCGTATGTTGCCCGCATCCATCGCATTGTGCGCGAGCATTCAGCGGACGGCGGCGTGATTATTGTGGCGGGGGACAGCAACCATCCCGAGGTACAGGCTATCTGCGGTCACTGTGAAGATGCGGCATACGTGGTGGGTGACGAGCACGAGCTAAACGCGCTGCTGAAAACCCATGGATATTTTACTGAAAAAAAAGTGCATCTTGTTGCACAAACCACATTTAACAAGTTTATCTATGAATCTTGCGTTGAAACTGCAAAAAAAGTGTGTACAAACCTCGCGGTTTTTGATACAATATGTAAGGCTACTGCAATGAGACAAGATGAAGCGTATCAAATATCCAAACAATCGGATATTATGCTCGTTATCGGAGGCAGGCAGAGCTCAAACACCGCAAAACTAAAAGAGGTTTGCGCGCAAAACTGCAAAACACTGCTGATTGAAACGGCAGCGGAGCTTTCAAAAAAACAGTTTGCAAACGTCGAAAAAATCGGTGTTACTGCCGGCGCTTCAACTCCGGCTTGCATAATTAAGGAGGTACAAACAACGATGAGTGAGATTTTGAACAATATCGACACAGAGGATGTAAGCTTTGAAGAGGCACTTGAATTGACTTTGAAGAGCATACAGAACGGTGACAAGGTAAAGGGCACTGTTTCGGGTATCTCCCCGACCGAGATTTCCGTGGAGATCGGTACCAAGCATGCGTGCTACGTTCCGCTTGCCGAGCTTACCGACGACCAAACCCTGAAACCGGAGGATATTGTCAAAAAGGGCGACGAGATTGACCTTGTTGTAGTCAGGGTTAACGATGTTGAAGGAACCGTAATGCTTTCCAAAAAGCGTTTTGATGCGATAGCCGGATACGAGAGGGTATGTGCCGCTGTGGATACACAGGAGGTACTTGATGGCAAGGTTACAGAGGTTGTAAAGGGCGGCGTGCTTGCACTTACCAATGGCGTTCGCGTCTTTATTCCCGCTTCTCAGGCAACCCTTTCGCGCGAAGAGCCGCTTGAAGCTCTTTTAAAGCAACCCGTTCGTTTCCGTATTCTTGAAGTGAACCGTCAGCGCGGTCGCGCCGTCGGCTCTATCCGTTCGGTGCTTCGCGAGGAGCGCAAGGGCGCGGAAGAGCAGATATGGAACGTCATCGAAGAGGGCAATACGTATCAGGGAACGGTTAAATCGATTGTTGACTTCGGCGTGTTTGTTGATATTGGCGGCGTAGACGGCTTGGTACATATCTCCGAGTTGTCGTGGAACCGTATCAAGCATCCTTCCGAGGTTGTAAAGGTCGGCGACGTGCTCGAGGTATATGTCAAGGGTGTTGACAAAGAGAAAAGGCGTATCTCTCTTGGTTATAAAAAGACGGAGGACAACCCTTGGGAGGTATTTAAGCGCGAGTACAGCGTGGGCAGCGTCGTAACTGCAAAGATTGCATCGCTTACCCAGTTTGGCGCATTCGCGACCATCATCCCCGGCATTGACGGTTTGATTCACGTTTCGCAGATTGCCATTGAACATGTTGCAAAACCGCAGGATGTTCTGAAGGTTGGTCAGCAGGTTGATGTGAAGATTACCGAAATTGACCTTGACAAAAAGCGCATTAGCCTTTCGATTAAGGCGCTGCTTGCAGACGAGTCTTCTGAGGATGCTGGCTCTGCCGAGTAGGTATCACAATATCGTACTATTTCGCCCCCGTCTAATAGACGGGGGCGTTTTTGCGTTCTTATCGTCACCTTGTCAGTGGAATATAAACGCGTTTTCTCGAATAATAATGGACTGGCATACCCATAGTCCAGGCTGGAGAACGGAAAACGGGGGAACGCAATGAAACGAGAAGATACTGTCAATAAGATGGGGCTAACATCCGCAGAGGCAGCAAAACAGCTTTTGCGATATGGTTCAAATTCACTGAAAAACACCCGCAAGATGAAGCCAGTTACGATGCTCTTCTCTCAATTCAAGGACGTACTGGTCATCATACTGCTTGCGGCTACGGTGTTGTCGGTTGTGATGGGCGAGATTGGCGAGGCGCTTACGATACTCGCCATCGTTTTTTTAAACGCACTGCTCGGCTTTGTGCAGGAGTTTCGCACTGAGCGCACGCTTGAGGCTCTTCGACGTATGGCAGCCCCCACCGCACGGGTTCTGCGCGACGGCATCGAGACGGTGCTGCCCGCACAAGAGGTGGTGCCTGATGATATCTTGGTGCTGCGTGCGGGCGACCGCATAGCGGCAGACGCCATGCTGCTTGAGTGCAGCGAGCTTTCCTGCGACGAGTCGATACTAACAGGGGAATCCCACAGCGTAAGCAAAGAGAGTAAAAAACTTGTGTATATGGGAACCAACGTGACCTCCGGACGGGCGCGTGCGCGGGTTGTGACCACCGGCATGAATACCGAGATGGGCAAGATAGCAGGGATGATTGGTGAGATTCAGGAGGAACCCACCCCGCTACAGCGAAGGCTTGCTCAGCTTGGCAGGGTGATTGCCATCGGGTGCGTCGCGGTGTGCGCGGTTGTTGCCGTTACGGGCATCTTGCGCGGCGAGGATCCGTTCTCCATGTTACTTACAGGCATCTCGCTTGCCGTCGCCGCGGTGCCGGAGGGTCTGCCTGCCATCGTCACCATCTCGCTTGCGCTTGCCGTGTCGCGTATGCTGAAACGCAATGCGCTAATCCGCAAGCTGGGTGCGGTGGAAACGCTCGGCTGCGCCGGGGTAATTTGCTCAGATAAAACCGGAACCATCACCGAAAACAAGATGACCGTAACCGCCGTCATCACACCGGATGGGGTGTATGAGGTAAGCGGCGCAGGGTACGAAAAGGGCGGAACGTTTCATGCGGTAAAGGGTGCCGCTCCCGAGCAGGATGCCGCGCTCCAAACACTATGCGAGATCAGCGTTCTGTGCAGCAATGCGCATCTTTACGATGACGATAAACAGCAGCTTCGTAGAATTGCCGCACAGGGCAGCTATACCGTTACGGGCGAAGCGACCGAGATTGCGCTGCTGATTGCCGCCGCCAAAGCAGGGGCAACCGAACAGCTGTTACAGCGCAGGATCACCCGCCTTGCGGAACTTCCGTTTAGCTCCGAACGCAAGAGGATGTCGGTGCTGGTGCTTTCGCAGGACGGCGGAAAGCGTTTACTGACCAAAGGCGCATGCGATGTGATACTGGGGCAATGCACGTTTATCCTTAAGCGTGGCGAGGTAGTATCCATGACGGAGGAAGACCGTCGCTGGGCCAAACGTCAGGTTGAGCAGATGGCTAAGAACGCCCTTCGGGTTTTGGGCTTTGCATACAAGCACTTTTCCGGCTCGCATGCGACAAAGGAGGACGAAGCAAGCCTAATCTTTGTGGGTATGGCAGGCATGATTGACCCGCCCCGTAGAGAGGTGTACGACGCCATACGCCAGTGCCGCCGTGCGGGCATCCGTCCTGTGATGATAACGGGCGACCATCTGCTCACGGCCTCCGCCATAGCGTCCGAGATTAAGCTTTTAACCCCCGGCGACGAGGTACATACCGGCGAAGAACTCGACATGATGGATGAGCAGGAACTGACCCGTGCCGTAGCGGTCACTGCGGTGTACGCCCGGGTCACCCCCGCACACAAGCTGCGCATCGTTCGCGCACTCAAGCAAACCGGTCAAGTTGTGGCGATGACGGGCGACGGCGTCAACGATGCTCCGGCCGTAAAGGAGGCCGACATCGGCGTTTCCATGGGGCAGAGCGGCACCGATGTGACACGTGAGGCTTCGTCTCTAATCCTGCTCGATGACAACTTCGCCACCCTGATAGCTGCGGTGGAGGAAGGCAGGGTAATCTACCAAAACATCCGAAAGTTTATACGGTATCTGCTTTCCTGTAATATCGGCGAGGTGGCTACGATGTTTGTAGGCATGCTGATGGGGCTGCCCGTCGTACTGCTACCGATTCAAATTCTACTGATAAACCTGGTTACAGACGGACTGCCTGCCATTGCACTGGGCTTGGAGCCGCCCGAAAAGGATGAGATGACGAGAAAGCCCCGCGGCAGGGACGAGAGCATCTTTTCAAACTCACTTGCCGCAACCATTGTGTTTCGCGGTTGTATCATCGGGCTTGCCACACTCGGTTCGTTTGTCACTGCGTATAAGCACACACAAGACCTTGGCACGGCGCGCACTGTAGCACTGCTTACCTTGGTGTTCAGCCAGCTGATTCATGTTTTTGAATGCAAGAGCGAAAAGAAAGGTCTATTTCAGATTAACATCTTTACCAATGCAAAGCTTGTGTTTGCGGTGCTCATCTCGCTTGCGGTTTCGTTACTGGCAGTATACTGGCAGCCGCTAGCGGCAGTATTTCGAACACAAAGCCTTTCGCCGCACGAACTGATGGTGGTGATTGCGTACAGCTTTTTGGGACCTCTGATTGTTTCGGTGCTGGGCTGGTTTAAACCGCGAAAAAAGAACGCCGAAGCCAATGACGATAAAACAGAATCGCTTACGATTCGCAATCTCAATGATGGTTAAGCACAACTTATCGATAGCAGGTTAATCAAATAAAACAAAAATGCGCGGAAATTGCCGGTTAACGGCAGTCCCGCGCATTTGTTTGTCGTGTGATAGGGTTAGTTTGGTCGGGATGAACGGAGCCAATATGAGAAAACTATTGTTAAAAAAACAGGTGGTTTTATCGTCCTGCAACGTTTTTTTTAATCTGTATTATTTTAAACGGCTTTTCGCATTTTAAACAGTATGCAAGCACATAGCGCGTGCCGGAAGAACGCATATCCCAAAAGGCAAGCACATAGTCGCTGTAGTCCACAATTGAAACATTGCGCTTAAGTGGTGCGAGGCTACCAAACCTTGCGTAGTTTGGCGCAAAGCATGTTAATGGAAGTTTAAGCCTTGTGGCAGCCTGCTCTGCAAGCGTATCGATTCCACGCGCACCGCCGCTTACAATTTCAGAGCAGTTTTGCGGGACATAGGGGATGATGTCTTTTGCAGTCATACAGCCGCAGTTGCGGGAACCGATAATTGCAACCTTCAATCGTGTACGCTCCGTTCCTGTAAAAGTTATTAAAATCAGTGTAATTTTAACACAATAGGTGCAACTCGGCAAGAGTGCTTTTGATTGACCAGCTTGTTATGGTAGGTTTTTTATCTTGAAAAAAGAGATTAACAAGGTCGGTTATGGCAGCAATATCAATCAATTGATGCGCTCGGTGTTGCCGTAATCTTACAATACAAGACGCACTGCCGCCCCGTTTTTTCCCACATGACAAAAACTGAGTATGCAAGGGAAGTTGAGACATTCGGTTCTGTTTTTGCCTACGATATTTAAAAAACCCACGGCAAAGATATTGATGAGGCAATTAAAAATCATTCTAACGATAGAACCGAGCTTCATGTTACATCCCATTATGTTGTAGGTGAATACAGCGAAAGACGGTTATATTCAAAAGGCAATAGAAACGGAAAGGCACGGTAGCGTATGAGAAGAATTATTAGGACAATAACGGCGGTCTGTCTTGCAGTCGCCATAACAATGTTGACGGCAGTGGCCGTTATGGCTTCAAGATTACCGGATGAATTCTTGGTACAGGCGGGCAGCCATCTTTTACTTGGCGAAAATATAAAGGCAGGTTCGTTGCAAGACACAATTTCGGGCAAAACGGTTCGGGTAGAAAAAACAACCAATGCAGGCGCACACTACGACACACAGCTTAGTATCTTTGGGCTGATTCCCATTAAGGATGTTAAGGTGTCAGTGGTAGACGAGCGAGTTGTGATACCCTGTGGTACACCGTTTGGCATTAAGATGTTTACTGATGGCGTGGTGGTTGTAGGTCTTACTGATGTAGAGTCAGACGAAGGGATGCGTAATCCGGCAAAAGAAGCGGGTATTAAGCTTGGAGATATTATTACAAAGATAAACGGAAAAAGGGTTTCGACCAATGAGGATATCTCCTCTAGTATTTCATCATACAACGGCAAACCACTTACGTTAACGTTAAGGCGCGGGCACAATGAGATGCAGCTTGACGTCACACCGGTAAAAGCAAAATCGGATAATCGATATAAAGCGGGCATCTGGGTTAGAGATAGCTCGGCGGGCATTGGCACGGTAACGTTTTTTGATGTGCAGACCGGGTTGTTCGGTGGTCTCGGGCACCCTGTGTGCGACATCGATACAGGAGAAATCCTGCCGCTGATGAGCGGGGATGTAGTGGGGGTTACGATAACCGATGTGACTAAAGGGGTTCCGGGGCTTCCCGGGGAACTAATAGGAAGCTTTAACAGCAGCAGCGTAGACGGCAGTTTAATTGTAAATACCAACACGGGGATCTATGGCATGCTCAACGTAAGCCCCAGCAAGCATGCAGCAGTGCCTGTTGCGCTTAAGCAAGAGGTTAAGGAGGGCAAGGCGACAATACTAAGTACGGTGGATGGCGGTGAGCCTAAGGAATACAATATTGTAATCGAGAAGGCAAACCTCAACAATGGAAACCCCACAAAAAATCTGATTATTCGAATTACCGATAACCGCTTATTAGAAAAAACAGGTGGTATAGTGCAGGGTATGAGCGGTAGCCCAATTCTGCAGAACAACAAGTTGGTAGGCGCTGTTACGCATGTGTTTGTCAACGACCCGGCACGAGGGTACGGCATCTTTGCCGAGAATATGCTTTTAGAAGCGGATTCAATTCAAAATACCGCAAAATCAAAGGCTTCGTGATGCTTTGAGCCAAAGAGCACGGCAAAATAGTCTTCAATATGACAACGTTAATCGCGCTGTTTAAATAGAATTATTTAGTTATTATTCAATAATAACTAAACAATAGAATATAATGTAATATTTATATTGAATATTTAAAAAAAGTACAGTATAATTTTATTTAGTCATCCCTATGACATATTACTGTGTATTTGTGCGCTTATTTCTGTCGTTTTAAAATAGATTGACCTTTCCTAGGTAAAAAAAGAGGTATTTTTGTCAATCAAAATGTTTGTCGTCGTACCGCAAAATCTTTGAAAACTCCTTGCAAAAATTACCAATATATGGTAGTATTAGCTTAAACCGAAGGAGATTTAGGAGGAATAAAAATGGACAATTCGTTAAAAGTTCTAATCGCGGACGATTCAAAGGAATTTGGCGGTTTGTGTACTGAGGTATTAAAGTCGCGGGGCTTTATTCCCATTACAACGCCAAAAAACGGCAGCAAGTTGGTTGAAAAGATCGAAGAACTTTTGCCAGATGTGGTGCTCGCCGATGTATTTCTTCCTCACATTGATGCAATCGGTGTCATGAAGTCGGTGTCAGGCAATAAGGGCATTCCCAAAAAGCCGATGTTCATGATCATGTCGGGTTACGATAATCCTATGCTCGAGCGCGAGGTGCTCAGTGCCGGGGCGGCGTTTTACTTCCTAAAGCCATTTGATTTGGACGTGTTGGCGGACCGCATTGGAAACATGGCGGGTGCTTCGGGCAGCGTGAAAACGACGATTAAAGACCTTCATACCGTGCGCACACAACCGATGGATTTGGAACTGATGGTAACCGACATCATACTGCAGATCGGGGTTCCGGCGCACATCAAGGGTTACCATTACCTGCGCGAGGCAATTATGCTCAGCGTGAAGGACAGCGAGATGATAAACTCGGTCACCAAGCTCTTATATCCTACCGTTGCAAAGCGGTTCGACACTACCTCATCACGGGTAGAGCGCGCGATTCGTCACGCCATAGAGGTTGCGTGGGATCGCGGCGATATCGATACCCTAAACTCCTATTTCGGTTACACCATCAACGGCGTACGTGGCAAGCCAACCAATTCCGAGTTCATCGCAATGATTTCGGACAAGCTCAGGCTACGCATGAGAGGTGCTATTTAAAAGAAAACATCTGTTGCACATATTCAGATATTCACCTCCCTTTCGCAAAACAGTGTCGTCGCATCCCCCTGCGATGACGCTGTTTTGCTTTGCATTACCATGCGAATTAGAGGTATTTTGTTGTATATCGACTGCAAAAGTGTTATAATCTTCTTTAGCGGTGCAGTGTAGTGAATACGCAAAGACCGCAACTCGAATTTGGAGCGGATAGTAATGCGTGAGCTTTCTCGATATACCATCATTACAGGGCACTACGGCAGTGGAAAAACCAACCTTGCCGTAAACCTCGCCGTTGACAGTGCGCGAAGGGGCGAACGAGTAACAATAGTCGATTTGGATATCGTCAATCCCTATTTTCGCACTGCGGACTTTAGAAACATTTTTGATGAGCTGGGAATTCGCCTGATTGCCCCGCCGTACGCGAATACAAACCTTGATCTTCCCGTCCTATCCGCAGAGGTTTTTTCGGTGTTTGCCGACAACAACTCCCACGTGATTTTTGATGTGGGCGGCGACGATGCGGGCGCTGTTGCGCTGGGTATGTACCGTTCTCATTTTGAGCAAGTGAATTACGATATGCTGTATGTCATAAACCACTATCGGTACCTGACCCGTACGCCGGGTGAGGCTTGTAGTCTGTTGCCCGAGATTGAGGCGGCATCCCGATTAAAGGCGACTGGGGTTGCAAACTGTTCAAATCTCGCGCGTGAAACGACGGCCGAGGATATTGTCGCATCCACGCTGTTTGCACAGCAGGTGTGTGAAACACTTGGTCTTCCGCTGGTGTGTACCGCTGTGGAGAAGACCCTTATGCCGCAGCTATCCGAACGGGTACAACACTGTTACCCGGTAGATATCTATGTTAAAACCAACTGGGATTAGTTGTTTTTATATTTAACTATATTACTATTAGCGGCTGGGAGGTTACGATATGGCTAAGATGACGGTTAACGAAAATATCTGTAAGGGCTGCGGTGTTTGTGTACTCGCTTGCCCGAAAAAGATTATCACACTCGCGCAGGAACGCATCAACGTGAAGGGGTATCACCCCGCGCAGGTTTTAGAGATGGAAAAATGCATCGGCTGCGCAATGTGTGCAACAATGTGCCCCGACGTAGCAATCAAGGTGGAAAGGTAGGTAACAGCAATGAGTGAAAGAGTTCTGATGAAGGGAAACGAGGCGTTGGCGGAAGCCGCTATTCAGGCGGGCTGCCGTCATTTTTTCGGTTACCCGATTACACCCCAAACCG
>JAEZVA010000056.1 GCA_023443315.1 Bacillota bacterium
TGATGGCGTGTTTGTTGACTATAGACTCCACAAACCGCCCACATTTGTGGGCGCCGCACGGTTTTTCGTGCGGTTCAAAACGGTTTCGTTTTGAAGTATGTTGAGTATAAAAGCGGTCTGTGTACCGCTCACCCCTTCCCCGATGGAATGGAGGATATGTTTGGCAAAGCAAAAGCACAAAAGCACGGTCGAGGTTGTGACCGAGATATGCACACCCATTGCGCAGAAAATGGGTCTAACCATATGGGACATCCGATTTGAAAAGGAGGGTGCCTCATGGTTTTTGCGCGTCTTTATCGATAAAGAGGGCGGCGTAACCATAAGCGATTGCGAAGCAATGAGCACCGCAATCGACCCGCTGATCGATCAGGCGGACCCCATTGACCAGAGCTATTATCTGGAGGTTTCATCACCCGGTATCGACCGTGCGCTCTGCAGACCATGGCATTTTGAGCAGTATATCGGCAGCGTGGTAGATGTACGCACCATCCGTCCCGTGGATGGTCTGCGCGATTTTACCGGTGTATTGGAAGGGTATGAAAACGGCGAGGCACGCATTGCGGTGCAAGGCGGCAGTAACATGACGTTTAAAAAGGACGAAACTGCCTTTATCCGTCTAAATATTGATGAGTTTGATTTTGGAGGAACTGACAAAGATGAGTAACGAGTTCTTTGACGCGCTTACCCTGCTTGAAAAAGAAAAGGGTATCCCTGCGGATTATTTGATTGAGAAGATTAAAAACGCGATACTCAATGCGGTAAAGCGTGACTACGGCGCGTCAGACAATGTAATAGTAGAGATCGACCCCGTTAAGGGCGCGTTCCATGTTGCGATACGTAAAGAGGTGGTTGACGAGGTGGAAAACCCCGCAACCCAAATACAAAAAGAGGACGCAAAGCAGTATGCGAAGCGCGGCAAGCTGGACGATTTTGTCGACATCGCGCTCGAAACCAAGCAGTTTGGACGCATTGCGGCTCAAACCGCAAAGCATATTATCCGCCAGGGCATCCGAGAGGCGGAACGCGGCCAGATGTATCAGGACTTCCAGAGCAAGCATCACGAGATCGTCACAGCCGTAGTACTTAAGCTGGACCCCAGAAAGGGGAGCGCGACGCTTGAGATTGGCAGAAACGAAGCGATGCTTCCTAAAAGCGAGATGGTTCCAGGCGAGCTGCTTCGCGAAGGTGACCGAATTAAGGTGTATGTAGTCAATGTCGAGAACACCGAAAAAGGTCCCCGCGTCATGATATCCCGCACCCATCCGGGTCTGGTTAAGCGTTTGTTTGAGATGGAGGTTCCCGAAATCTACGACGGCACCGTCGAGATTAAGGCGGTTTCCCGCGAGGCAGGCTCCAGAACCAAGCTTGCCGTATACAGCAAGGATGAAAATGTAGACGCCGTGGGCGCGTGCATCGGTCCTAAGGGCTCACGCGTATCCCGTATTGTAGATGAGCTGGGTGGCGAAAAGATTGATGTGGTGCGATTCAGCGAAACCGCCGAGGAGTTTATCGCCGAAGCACTTTCCCCCGCCGACGTGGTAAAGGTAGAGATTTTAGACGAGATTGCTCGTTCCTGCCGTGTTACCGTGCCCGACAATCAGTTATCGCTTGCCATCGGCAACAAGGGGCAGAATGCCCGCCTTGCCGCAAGACTAACCGGGTACAAGATCGACATCCGCCCCGAGAGCGGGTTCTATGGCGAGGAAGAAACCACCCCGCCAGCGGAATAAGGCACAGCAATAACCCCAAGCACCGAAAGGTAGGATGACAATGCAGGCAAAACGGGTGCCGCTGCGCATGTGCACCGGCTGCGGAGAAATGAAGCCCAAGCGTGAGCTTGTACGGGTAGTAAAGGGCACTGCGGGTGATATTAGCCTTGACTTAACCGGGAAAAAGGCAGGCAGGGGCGCGTATGTGTGCCGAAATATTGCCTGTTTAAAGAAGGCGCGAAAGTCAAGACGCATAGAGAAATCGTTCGCCTGCCAGATACCAGAGGAAGTCTACGACCGGCTCGAGAAGGAGATGACGGACGATGACAAATGATATAAACGACCGCCTGCTGTCCATGATTGGCATGAGCAGAAGAGCGGGTAAACTGACCGCTGGGTTTGACACCGTGGTCGAGGGGGTACGCACGGGCAGCATTACAAGTGTGTTTTACGCTTGCGATGTCTCTGCCAAAACAGTAAAAGAGCTTAATTATGTCTGCGGGCAGGAGAATGTACCAACGATTCCACTGCCGGTGACGATGGATGAGATACGCAGTATGACCGCAAAGCGACTAGGCATATTTGCCGTAACCGATGCGGGCCTGCGAAGGAAGATCAGCGAGATGGTCCTTAGTGATGGAGGTAAGATATGATAAAATACAGATTATTTGAGGTAGCCAAGGATATGGGGCTAACCAGCAAGGATTTAATGGATTTCCTTGCGCCGAAGATGGAACTTGATAAAAAACACATGACGATTCTTGACGAGCGTGCAATGAACATGGTTTTTGACCATTTCACAAAAGCGCATGCCGTCAGCGAGTTAAACCTCCCCGTGCCTACGCAAGAGAAGACCGTGGCACCCCAGCCCGGGGCTCAGAACAGCGCTGTGCAGGCAAAGGGCAAGCCTGTGGTGCCCCAGCCCGGCAGCAGACCCGCCCCCGTACAGCAAAACAAGGGCCAGCCCAAGCAGACGCGCCACGTAGACACGCGCTCTGCAACCGTTGACCTTGAGAAGTACAACGAAAAGTACGAAAAGATTGCGCCGTCTAGTGCTACGGTTAAGGATAACGTACAGGCTAATAAGCAAAAGCTTACCCAACGTTCCGCTCAGCGCGGCAGACGCCGTTATGGACCTCGTGAGACCGAGGCGGATAAGATGCGCAAGCTCGAGATGATTAAGAAAAAGCGTCAGGAGCTTAAGGTATCCATCCCCGATATGATTACCGTAGCCGAGCTTGCCATGCGTCTGACCGTTACAGCAAGTGAGGTCATCAAGAAGCTGATGCACCTTGGCACCATGGCATCCATCAATCAGGAGATTGATTTTGACACCGCTGCAATGGTGGTAATGGAGTTCGGCGCAAAGGTTGAAAAAGAGATTGTCGTAACCATTGAGGAGCGCCTCATCGACGACACCGAGGATTCGGCGGACGATCTTGTGGAGCGCAGCCCTGTCGTTGTTGTTATGGGTCACGTTGACCACGGCAAGACCTCGCTGCTCGACGCAATTCGCGACGCGAATGTTATCGCCACCGAGGCGGGCGGCATTACCCAGCATATCGGTGCTTACCGTGTTAAGGTAAACAACCAATACATCACGTTTTTAGACACGCCCGGACACGAGGCGTTTACCTCTATGCGCGCCCGCGGCGCACAGGTTACCGACATCGCCATCCTTGTTGTGGCTGCCGACGACGGCATTATGCCCCAGACGGTAGAGGCGATTAACCACGCAAAGGCGGCAGGGGTATCAATCATCGTTGCCGTGAACAAGATGGATAAGCCGGACGCAAACCCGGATAAAGTTATGCAGCAGCTCACCGAGTACGAGCTGGTGCCCGAAGAGTGGGGCGGCGACGTCATCTGTGTGCCCGTTTCCGCGCTGAAGAGAACAGGCATCGACCAGCTGCTTGAGATGGTGCTGCTTGTGGCAGACATGAAGGAACTCAAGGCAAACCCCACTCGCCTTGGCAAGGGCACCGTTATTGAGGCAAAGCTTGATAAGGGACGCGGTCCTGTTGCGACCCTGCTTGTGCAAAACGGCACGCTGCATGTGGGCGATCTGGTTATTGCGGGTACCGCAACCGGTCGTGTGCGTGCGATGCTTGACGACCACGGCGAGCCGATTAAGACGGCGGGTCCCTGTGTGCCAGTTGAGATTACTGGTCTTGGCGAGGTGCCTGCGGCGGGCGATGTCTTTAACGTGGTAGAGGATGAGCAGCTTGCCAGAAAGCTGGTTGACGAGCGTCGTCACACCGCCAAGGAAGAGCAGTTCTCCCGTTATACCCGTGTAACACTTGACAACCTGTTTGCACAGATTGCCGAAGGCTCTGTCAAAGATCTTAATCTCATCGTCAAGGGCGACGTGGCTGGCTCGGTTGAGGCGGTGCGCCAGACCCTAGAGAAGCTTTCAAACGATGAGGTGCGCGTGCGTGTTATCCATGGCGGCGTGGGTGCCGTCAGCGAGTCGGATGTCATGCTTGCCGATGCCTCCAACGCGATTATTGTCGGCTTTAACGTTCGCCCCGACCCCGTAGCGCGTACCAACGCCGAGAATATGGGCGTGGAACTGCGCCTGTACCGTGTCATCTACGACGCGGTGGACGATGTCAAGGCGGCTATGAAGGGCATGCTCGCACCCAAGTTCCGTGACGTGGATCTTGGTCGCGCAGAGGTGCGCCAGACCATCCGCATCACCAACGTCGGCACCGTTGCAGGCTGTTATGTACTCGACGGCAAGATTACAAGGGCGGCGAACATCCGCATTGTACGTGACGGTATCATCATTGCCGAAGACAAGATTCTTTCACTCAAACGCTTTAAGGATGACGTGAAGGAGGTTGCGACCGGCTACGAATGCGGCAT
>JAEZVA010000093.1 GCA_023443315.1 Bacillota bacterium
CGATGGGTGTAAACCGTGCGCTGGAAACCCGCGACAGCGATGCCAACGACACCGGCGCGGGTGATCAGGGCATGATGTTCGGGTACGCGTGCGACGAGACCAAAGAGCTGATGCCTATGCCCATCTCGCTTGCGCACAGTCTTGCAAAACGCCTTGCCGCGGTACGCAAGGACGGTACACTGCCCTATCTGCGTCCCGACGGAAAAACACAGGTGACGGTGGAATACCTTGACGGCGTTCCCGTGCGCGTGGATACGGTGGTCGTTTCCACCCAGCACAACCCCGAGGTAACACTCGAACAGATTCGCGCCGATGTGATAGAGCAGATTATCCGCCCCGTCATCCCTGCCGAGCTGCTTGATGACAACACCAGATATTATGTAAACCCAACCGGGCGATTTGTGGTAGGTGGTCCCCAAGGCGACAGCGGATTGACAGGACGCAAGATTATTGTGGATACCTACGGCGGATTTTCCCGCCACGGCGGCGGTGCCTTTTCGGGCAAAGACCCCACTAAGGTGGATCGTTCTGCCGCATATGCCGCACGTTATGTTGCAAAAAACATCGTAGCTGCAAAGCTTGCGAAGCGTTGCGAGGTGCAGTTAGCCTACGCCATCGGCGTTGCGCACCCCGTCTCTGTGATGGTGGACACCTTTGGCACCGGCGTTGTATCGGATGAAGTGCTTGCTGACGCGGTTGTTCGTTTGTTTGACCTGCGCCCCGACGCGATTATTGAGCAGCTGGATTTGCGCAAGCCCATCTACCGTCAGCTTGCTGCTTACGGGCACATGGGTCGCGAGGATTTGGGCGTATCTTGGGAGAAAACCGACAAGTCGGACGCGTTGCGTAACGCAGTGGGGCTGTAATACCAAGTCTAGTTTGAAATACAAACAAAAAACGTGTCCTGTACCGATTTCGGTACGGGACACGTTCGTTTTTATGGATTAGTGCTATTTCTTCTTATCGTAGGCAGAGCCAAGCGTTTGTGCCTTTACGTCAAAGTAGGGCGTATGCGCCACACGTCGGCGATCCGTGATATCCTTGAGTTCCTCTATCATCGCCTCGCGCTGCCGCTCCACATTACTAATGAGCTTGGCATCGATAACAGCCACATCGCGAAACGTCTCTGCGAGTTGGTTTGCCAGTGCGATTACGTCGTTAAGTTCTGTTTGCGATGCGCCTTTAAGCTTGCCGAGTGCCCTGCCGAAGTTATCATCAGACGCAGCACCAGAAACACGGTATAGTACATCGTGTACACCGCTTTCGATGAGGTTGATGTCGTCGATGATACGCTGACGCTCCTTCAGAAGTTCATTTGCCTGCTCGATATCGCTGTTTAACAGCTGTACGGTAAGCTGCTGATAGCCGCGTATGGCATATAGCATATTGTTTAGACTTTCGGTCAACGCCGTGATGTCATTAGAGCTGATTGCCATCTGCGTTTCCCCCAGTTAGTTTTTACGTGTCGATTTTTCAGCCGTGTCGAATGCCTCACGCAGTTCTTTTAAAATAGGGATGACTTCCAAAACAGGCTGCGGGTCTTTTTTGATGTTCGCCGCCACAAGCTGAGTTTTGCAGTAGTCATACAGCTGCGAAAGGTTGTTTGAGATATCATAGCTTGAATCAAGCGAGGATTTGAGATAGGATACGATATCCTGCGCCTTTTTCAGCGAGACGTTCGCAGCCTCATAATCCTTCTCTTCCAGGTATTTCACCGAGAAGTTACAACGCTTAATCGCTTCATCATAGAGCTTAACAATAATCTCGCCCGGAGTGAGCGTTACGATAGACTGTTGCTTGTACTGGGCATATGCAGACGTATTCATCGTTGTCCCCATTTCTCCGGCGTAGAATGTATTTTTACCTTGCTCCGCCGCTTAGCCGGAATGCAACGGATTGCGCGCACTATAAACCGAAACTTATGAACCAGTGCCTGATAAGGAGGTGAGCCAAGAGCTTTGACTGTTTAACTGGGACAACGCGGTCTCCATTGCAGAGAACTGCTTCCACAAGCGCGTTTCTTCTTCAATGAGTTTGTTTTTGAGCTGAGTTATCTTATCTTCCAGCTCTTCAAGCTGCTTTTTGTACTCGCCATCCGTATAAACCGAGGACCCGGCAGTGCGTACCAGCTTACCGGGGTCTACTAGGCTGGATTTTGCATAATCGTCGATGAGCGTTGCAAACCGATCAGAAAAGCCGGTTTTGGATTGGGTGAAGAAGCTGGTTACGCCTTGGAGGTCTTCATTCACCACCTGCCTAAACTTTTCCTCATTGAGCGAAAGCTTTGTGCCCTCTGTTAGACTGACCGTAAACTCAAAACCCATCTTCTCTAATGAATAGCCGCTTGTCTCTGATACTGAATTTAATATATCTTCCATCTCTGTGAGCAAGGAGTTTAGAGTGGAATCGTTTTTGAGTACGCCGCTTCTCGCCTTCTCTTCCCAAAGCTTGATCTGACTTTCGGTCATATCCTCGCGCTGGGCATCGGTTAACGGGGCGTAGCTCTTGAATACCTCTTCGCTCACAAGGGTCTTTATGGCGGAGGACATGCTGTTATATTCATCCACAAACTTCTTCATGGTATTGACCAGTGTATCCATATCCTGAATGGATGAGATTGTTACCTTTTCGCTTGTCTTTTCGTTAATCTGAAGCAATACACCATTTACGGCAAAGTTGTTGGTATTTCGCTCAATCACCGTGCCATCTTCCAAGGTAATGACGGCATTGGTACCCGCAGTGATAACCGTGTCGGACGCCGCGCCGTTAAATGCAGCGGTGCCAAGCAACGTGTTCATTGCACTGCCACTATCCGAGAAAACCATCGGCGTACTGCCATCCGACTGCAGGGCGAACATGCCGTCCTCAAACGACGCGGTTATGCCAGTTGTTGCAGTTAGGGCATTGATGCCGTTAATCAGCTCGTCTATGGTCATATCGGAAGTATAACTAACCGTCTCGGAACCAAGCGTAAGCGTGCCGCCAGACGTAATGCCCAGTGTAGCAAGCGTACTGTTTGCAGAGGAAGCATTCGAAACGCCGCTTGCAAATCCCAGTGCGTCGAGCAGTGCAGTTTCAGCACCTGCTTCATCAACGGTGCTTAAGGCAACAGCACGGTTGTTGTCGGCTGCGAGGGTTAGGGTGGAACCCGTTACCTCAAAACGAACATCCGTCGTTCCAAAAGCCGATTTAATCTGATTGTTAAGGGATGCTGCAACTACTGCCAACTTCTCGACATCCGTCAGTGCGCCATTCGGCTCGGCGAGTGATATGGTCTTGGTAACGCCGCCTATGGTAATGTCAAATGACTTGCCAGCAAGGCTGCTCCAGTTGGTGTCCAAAAGGTCGTCCTCAGTCGACGCGATGGTTTTCTCGGTAACCGTTTTACCGCCTATCTTTGTTACGCCTGCCGCGCTAACACCGACCATAGCGGTGAGCAGGTTGCCTTTTGTTTGGTTTATCGTGATGTTGTCTCCAGTGCCCAATGCTTTGGATGACAGGGTAAAGGTGTCGGTAATATCGGAATAGGACAGCTTCACACCTGCTGTACTGGAGTTAATGGTGTTGACAATATCCATAATGGAACTCGAAGAGCTGAAGCTAAACTCTGTCCCATTAATCGTAAATTCGTATGTGTCGCCGACAAGCTCCGCCGCAAACGAGGTGCCCGCAACGGTTTTTGTAATATCAACACGGTTGGATACACCCGATTTAAGCCCAAGGGAGGATAGCGTCGTAGCGTCGCCGGAGATAACCAGCTTACTGCTGCCGCCAACAGAAATCTGCACACCGTCGGGCGTTTGAGCCAGTTGGACACGGGGTGTCACTCCAGATGATGACAGACCAAAGGCAGACGACAGCGCCGCCTGCGGGTCTTGACCAAAGTTCACGGTTTTGCTGACCCCATCCAGAGTGAAGGTCAATGTCTTGTTTTTAAACGAATCAAGAGTGCCCGCAGCAAGAATCGGACCCGACGCCGCCGAACCGCTTTGCACGGTATACGCGCTCGCGACCTGCTCGACAGCCGAAATTACAATCTTTGCGCCTGTATTGGCAGAGGTAGAGGTCGCGGTTACCGCCAATGAACTGGAGGTCGTCTTCCATGTGTTAAAGGCGGAGGTGCTGCTAAGGTTTGTGGTACCAAGTACATCAAAATAGCTGCTCTTAAATGTATTAAGCTTATCGATAACAGAATTATAAGAGTCTTGCTTCCACTGAATCTTCTGCTTCTTTTGCATCGCCATATCGATTCTCGCCTGAGCCGAAGTGGTAAGGGATTTGATAATAGAGTTTGTGTCAATGCCCGAAACCAACCCTGCGATGCCATAAGCGCTTGTTTTGGCTGTCGATGCGTTTGTGCCGATTCCAGCAACTGAACTGAACATATGGGTACCTCCTTTAGAGGATGATAATTATTAGAAAATTACAAGTATCATTTTCTCTATATTAAATCTATCGGCAGAAATCGGTATTTGTTTAGCTGTTTTAGGCGAAAAATTGTAAACAATGATACGCAGCAGCAAAAAACCGAAAACAAAAAAACGCCACTCCTTTATCGGATTGGCGCTTTCTCTGTTATTGGTTATTGGTGAAACAAAAAATCTTTGCGCTTTATCTCCCACAATATAACGTTGCCATCGCGAATCAGCTCTTTCATACCCGACTTTTTGAGGATATGTATCGACGCTACGTTATCTTCCAGGCATTCCGCCGATATCCGCCTGACACCGGGCTGCGCAAACGCCCATGCCATCGCTGCGAGTACCGCTTCGGTTGCATAGCCCTTTTCCCTCGCGCACGGCGCGATACCGTAGCCGATATCCACCGCCCCCAGCTCATTGGGGGCACCCTTAAACCCCACATCGCCGATGACAAGACCACTGCCCCGTTCAACTACCGCCCAGGTATAAAAGCCATTCGGCGGCTGGTCCTCAGACATAAAGGAGCGGATGATATCGAAATACCGCAACACATCTAGCGTAATCCAATCATCGCATAAAAGATAGCCCTGTTTTTCAAGCTCCGTCTGTGTGCCGTCAAGCAGCTGGGTCATACATCCGTATGAAATCGGAAGCAGAAGCAACCGCTTTGTTTCGATCTTAAGTTCGTTCAAACAAATCACCCCATATTTGTTCCTTGCGGTTTTACTGTTTCAGTATACGGCAAACCAAACGGGTTGTAAAGCGGTGCGATGTCAGCGGTAGCCTCGCCTTGACCGGTTATTATTCTGCTGCGGTCTTTGTACATTGCTTGCTAATGCGGTCATCTGGTTAATGCTGTTTTGCAGCTGCGAAAAACGTTCGGTTAACGCGTTCTTCTTTGTGGCAACCGTTACCAGACCAAGAACCTGACCGAGCGAGGCAATGCGTTTTACCATCTGTGCCTCATAGTCCGCTTTGGTTATGACCTTTGCCGTAACCTTTTCTACTGTCGTTATCTGCTCTTTTACCGCAGCGAGCGACTGAAATAGCCGCTGCTTGAGCGCGGCATTCGTAATTATGTTCATTGCGTTTTGCATCTCGTCTGCCTGCTTAACTGCTTCTTCATATGCCGATTTGAACGTAGCCTCCATAAAACTATACACCTTCATTTCGAAATAAGTTTGGGTTATCTTTGTAAGGCAACCATTCTATAATATGCGCCTGCAGTTAAAAAGGTATCGGCATTATACTCAACAAACTTCAAAACGGAACCGTTTTGAACCGCACGGAAACCGTGCGGCGCCCACAAATGTGGGCGGTTTGTGGAGTCTATAGTCAATAAACACGCCATCAGGCGTGCGGTGGGTAGTACCTGCCGCTTGAAAACAGGGACTGTTTTCAAGTTTATTGACTATAATGCGCTT
>JAEZVA010000006.1 GCA_023443315.1 Bacillota bacterium
GGTCTTCGCATCGACGGCATTACCGAGCTGAACTAATCACTATATAACTGAATAGGAAAGCCGCTTACAAAGCGGCTTTCCTGATTTTATATTTCGGAAAGGGGGAGACGCGTTTGAACACAACAGAGGCCGCTATACAGATGAGGAATATAACCAAAACCTTTGGCTCCGTAGCAGCAAACGACAAGGTCTTTTTAGACATACGCCGAGGAGAGATCCTTGCCCTTTTAGGGGAAAATGGAAGCGGAAAAACCACACTGATGAACATACTCTCCGGCATCTACTGCCCTGATGAAGGCAGCATCTTTGTGGATGGCAAGGAAGTCGCGATTCGTAGCCCAAAGGATGCATACGACTTAGGCGTAGGGATGATCCATCAGCATTTTAAGCTCGTGGATGTATTGACCGCGGCAGAAAACATTATTCTTGGTCTTCCCGGCAGTGGACGGCTTGATATGAATCTTGTTGAGGAGAAGGTGCGCGCCATCTCCGCGCAATACGGCTTCGAGGTTGATCCAAAACAAAAGATCTATGACATGTCCGTTTCCCAGAAGCAGACGGTGGAGATTGTAAAGGTTCTCTACCGCAACGCAGACATCTTGATTCTTGACGAACCCACCGCCGTGCTTACACCGCAGGAGACCGACAAGCTGTTTGGTGTACTTCGCAACATGCGTAAAGACGGCAAGGCAATCGTCATCATCACCCATAAGCTACACGAGGTGGAGGAGATATCCGACCGGGTGGCTATCCTGCGGCGCGGTCAGTTTGTAAGCGAGATGCCTACGGATAAAACAAATGCCGCCGAGATGACCAACATGATGGTTGGGCGCCCAGTCTCCTTAAACATTGAACGCCCCGAACCCCAGAACCCTACACCTCGCCTGATTGTAGAAGGTCTGACGGTTCGCGACATTGAAGGGATAATAAAGCTTGACAACGTGTCCTTTACCGCAAGAAGTGGAGAGATACTGGGTATCGCGGGCATTTCCGGCTGTGGCCAGAAGGAACTGCTTGAGTCGATAGCAGGGCTGCAACCAATCGAATCGGGCAGCATCAAGTATATAGAACCAAACACACAAACTGCGAATGAGATTGTGGGAAAAGACCCAAGAGAGATCTCTGCCATGGGTGTTGCGCTATCCTTTGTTCCTGAGGACAGGCTCGGTATGGGGCTTGTGGGGAACATGGATTTGACCGACAACATGATGCTTCGCAGCTACCGCAACGGTTCCTCCTTTTTGGCGGAAAGAAAGGCCCCGCGCGATCTGGCAGAAAAAGTCGTGGATGATCTGCAGGTGAACACCCCGGATATCTCGACCCCGGTACGCAGGCTTTCCGGCGGAAATGTGCAGAAGGTTTTGGTCGGGCGAGAGATATCCTCTGCGCCGACTGTCCTGATGACGGCATATGCCGTGCGCGGTCTGGATATCAACTCATCCTATACCATTTACGACCTTATCAACCAGCAAAAGAAGAACGGTGTGGCCGTCATCTTTGTCGGTGAGGATCTTGATGTACTGCTTGAGCTGTGCGACCGTATCCTTGTGTTGTGCGGTGGTCGCGTCAGCGGCATTGTTGACGGCAGGCAAACAGACAAACATGCGGTTGGCTTAATGATGACCAGCATGGGAGCGGAGGAGAAGAAATGAGCCGTGTAAACACCGAGCCGTTTATCCGCATAACAAAACGGGAAACGATACCGCAGTGGAAGTCGTGGGGCATACGAGTCGTGGCGGTGGTTCTTTCCCTGATTGTGTGCGCCGTCGTTATCTATGCAATCGTCAAGCTCAACCCGCTTAAGGTTTACGAGGCAATGTGGAACGGCGCGTTTGGCACCAGTAAGCGCATCTGGGTCACCTTGCGCGACACCATGATGCTGCTCTGTATCTCGCTTGGTCTTGCGCCCGCCTTTAAGATGCGGTTTTGGAATATCGGTGCGGAGGGGCAGGTTCTCGTAGGCGGTTTGGCGACCGCGGCGTGTATGCTGTATTTTGGTTCTTCGCTGCCTACCTGGCTGCTGCTGATAATGACGTTTGTTGCAAGCGCTGTGGCGGGGGCTGTTTGGGGCGTTGTCCCCGCTGTGTTCAAATCGCGTTTTAGAACGAACGAGACACTGTTTACGCTGATGATGAACTATGTCGCCATACAGCTCACCTCCTTTTTTGTTGCAAAGTGGGAGAACCCGTACGGCTCCAATACGGTCGGTATCATCAATCAAACCTCAAAGGCGGGATGGTTTCCGTCCGTGTTTGGTCAGCAGTATCTGCTTAACATCATCATTGTACTTGCACTCACTGTCGCGATGTATATCTATCTTCGGTATTCCAAGCAGGGCTACGAGATAGCGGTTGTGGGCGAGAGCGAACGCACCGCCCAGTACATCGGCATTCATGTGGGTAAGGTTGTGGTTCGTACCGTTGCTCTTTCGGGTGCTGTGTGCGGCATTGCGGGCTTTATCGCTGTGGCAGGCGCTTCTCATACAATCAGCACCAGCACTGCGGGTGGAAAAGGCTTTACCGCCATCATCGTGGCGTGGCTTTCCAGGTTCAGCGCACCGGTTATGATTTTGGTATCGCTGCTTTTGGTGTTCTTTGAAAAGGGCGCCATACAGATAGCCTCGCAGTACAACCTAAACGATTACGCCTCCCAGATGATAACGGGCATCATTCTGTTCTTCATCCTTGGCTGCGAATTTTTCATCAACTACCGGCTCATATTCCGCAAGAAAAAGGAGGCGAAATAAGAATGGCACAGATCCTTTCCCTTCTACAGGCGGCTCTTGTTTTCGGTACGGTCATCCTGTTTGGCGCGATGGGCGAGATACTCACAGAAAAGTCGGGCAACCTAAACCTCGGTGTTCCCGGCATTATGTATCTGGGCGGGATTGCAGGGCTTGCGGCAGCGTTCTTTTACGAGACCTTAACTGCAAAGCCACACCCGCTGGTAGGGCTTATTATCGCCCTGATTGCGGCGCTCGTTGTTTCTGCGCTGGCAGGGCTTTTATATAGCTTTCTTACAATAACCCTGCGTGCCAACCAGAGCGTGACTGGTCTAACGCTTACCATCTTCGGCTCCGGCGTGGCGAACCTGTTTGGCGGAGCAATGAATAAAATGGCAGGCGGCGTCGGTCAGATATCGGTAGCCACCACAAGCGGCGCATTTCGGGCTACACTACCGGCACTGTCCGAAATTGGCGTTTTTTCAGGTCTTGGTTTTATGGTGTACTTCGCTATCATTGTCGCCATACTGTTAACCTTCTTTATTAACAAAACACGTAGAGGGCTTAATCTCCGTGCGGTAGGCGAAAACCCCGCGACGGCGGATGCTGCGGGCATTGGCGTGACAAAATATAAATACCTTGCCGTCACCATTGGCGCGGCAATCACCGGCCTCGGGGGGCTGTACTACATCATGGACTATATTAAAGGGACATGGGCGAACGACGGCGGCATCGAGAAACTGGGATGGCTCGCGGTAGCGCTCGTCATCTTTGCCCGCTGGAAGCCCACCCACGCGATATGGGGCTCCTATCTATTTGGCGCGTTGTTCTGGCTGTATTTCTATATCCCGGGTCTTACGCGTTCGTCTCAGGAGATATTCAAGATGCTGCCTTATATCGTGACCATTATCGTGCTTGTGGTCGTTTCGCTAAAAAAGAACCGCGAAAACGAACCGCCCGCCAGTCTCGGGCTTGCGTATTTTAGAGAAGAACGGTAGCACAATATAAAAGCGTTAGCATTCTTTGCGGTGCAATACGCAACAGACACTATTCAGGTCTTGGCGCATAATAGTATTTCGACGCGATGTTGCAGCTTATACAAAGCGCAGTAATCTTTTTCGCCCACCCGATTTGCGGCTGTCCGTTTTGAGCTTTTCAAAACGGACAGAAATGGCGATGGGCTAAGGTCTTGGGTAGTGTATGTGACCAGATAAAACCAATAATAAGGTTATTTTTTAAATTGACAACAACGCAATAAAATGATATCATTAAAAAGATTTGGTATCACTTTGAAAGACGAGGATTTCGATCCCCGTTTTTATTTTTTAGAATTGAGGAATCCAATGACTAAGGTTTTGTTCTCCCAAATGAATCTGACTCCCAAGGTGGAGCACGCGGTATCCCTTATGGGGTTTGATTACGCAACCCCCATCCAATCCGAGGCCATTCCTGTGATACGCACAGGCGTCGACGTCATTGCCCGATCACAGACCGGAACGGGAAAAACCGTTGCGTTTGCCATCCCCGCGATTGAACGAATCGATACACACGAGCAAAAAGCCACAATACAGGTACTTGTCCTCTGCCCTACGCGGGAACTCGCGATGCAGGCGTATGAGGAGCTTCTAAAGCTTGCACGCTTTAAAGACGGAATTAGACCTGTTGCAATCTATGGCGGTGCGCCGATAGACAGGCAGTGCATCAGCTTGCGTCAATGCAACATTGTTGTAGGTACCCCCGGTCGCGTAATGGACCATATGCGGCGAAAGACCATTAAGCTGAATAATCTAAAAATGATTGTTCTTGACGAAGCGGATGAGATGCTCAACATGGGCTTTCGTGAAGATATCGAGACCATATTGACCGATACGCCCGCCGATAGGCAGACAATTCTGTTTTCTGCTACGATGCCCGCTGCGATTATGAAGATTGCAAATCAGTTTCAAAAGACCCCGACGCTGATAGAGATTGACAAAAGTCAAATAACGATAGAAAACATTGAGCAGCGGTATCTCGACGTGCCACATTCGCAAAAGAAGGAAGCGCTCGTAGTGCTTTTGCGCTACTATCAGCCAAATCGTGCCATCATTTTCTGTGGCACGAAGAAGATGGCGGATGAATTGACGGCGTTTTTAAACGACCGAAACATCGGTGCCCAGAGCATCCACAGCGATATTAAACAGACCCAGCGTACCGCCACCATGCGTGACTTCAAGGCGGGCAAGACCCCGATTCTTATTGCGACGGATATCGCCGCGCGTGGAATAGACGTAAACGATATTGACTATGTAATCAATTTCGATATCCCCATGAATACGGAGTATTATATCCACCGCATCGGCAGAACCGGCAGAGCGGGTAAGGATGGCTGCAGCATCACCATCTGCTGCAACAGGCGCGAGGTTAACGAGATTAGGCAGATTTCGTTTGCGGTAAAGTCTCAGATTAAAGAGCTGCTGCTCCCCACCGCCGAGGACATTCGGAGCAAGGGCATAGAAAAGGCAAGCCTTGAGATAGAGGCGCAGATAGCGGGCGAAGGCAACCCGGTTTACGCCGAGATGGTCAACGCTCTGCTGCAAAAAGGTCATACGCTAGAGAGTATCGCGCAGGCGGCACTCTCGCTGCAATATAAAGAAATCGGCAAGCCGGTTACAATTGAGGTTAATCAGATTAAGCATGAGACCGGCGAGGCATTTGCGAGAGGCTCGCGTAGGAACGATACGGGCGCACCGGCAGATTGGCGCAAGCCCCAGCTCAAAGCGCGACCGATGGACTACGGGGTTATTGTGTTTGATGTCGGCTCAAGCAGCCGGGTGGGTGCCAACCACCTAATCGGTGCAATCGCAGACCGTACCGGCATTCGCGGCAAGGAAATCGGCAAGGTGGACATTTCACAAGAGCAGAGCTTTGTGGAGGTTCCCCGCGACCGCATTGACCAAATTTTAAGCGATATGGACGGCTGCAAGATCTGCGGCAGACCTACTCAGGTTGCTGCGCTTGCCGCGTCACAGCGCAGACCGGGGCGTCCAGGCGGCGGGAAGAACGGCGGATACGCAAGCGGTCGATATGGCTCGCAGTCAAAGAGCAAGGATTACCGTTCTAAATAGCTTTCGCGCACAGGCATATCATCTGTATAGCAGCAATGAGTTTTTGACTGTGTCGGCGTAGCATTCACGCGTTTGTGTTATATTTATATCTGCAAAGAACCGCCCATTATCACGAAGATAAAGGGCGGTTTTTCGATGCATGAAGTAAATTTCTAGAAGGTGTAAGGAGCAGTAGCAAAGTTTTCATTTTGCTACTGCTCCGCGTTGTTGTGTGAAAAGTAGCTATTCCATGCTACTGCCTAATATAAGAGGTATCCGCTTATACAAAAGTGGTGCGGAATTGTTACGCCGTGTAAATGCTCGCCTTGGTAACCGGGTCGCGGCTGAAATGGGAGAAGAACTCAAATATCTGCCGCGCCATCTCGGGGGTGGGCCAGTGCGGGATGTTCATCTCACCCACAATGCGGATGCGCACAACACCGTCGTCACTTTTGATATCCGCAACATGGTAGGTAACGCCGTCGGCTACAAACGTGCTTTGGCAGTCCGGCGTTAGCGGCAGACCGAGGTCTCGCTCAGCGGGGGTGATGTCCGTGCGATCCTTGAGCGCTAAAACATTTGCAAGGTTTATTTCGGGCGCATGGTTGACCCGTGCCCAACCGTTGATGCCCTCAACCAGGTCGCTTGGGGTCTCTAGCTGTCCAAGCGGAAACTTCTTGCCCTTAAAGTCGTAGATGGGGAAGCGCTCACCGTCTAAATTGCCATAGGTGTTGATAACGGGCATATAGGTGCCAAGGGCAAGCGCGCGGGGTATGCCGTCAAACGGCGGAATGGGCTCGCGTTCGTCCGGGACACCCTCATTAAAGGCGTTGTCTATCGCCGCGCCGCAGGGGGCGACCGCCGCAAACAGGTCAGGGCGCTGGTTTCCGAGCCGGTTGCTCGACCAGCCGCCATAGGAGAAGCCCGTCGCATACACGCGGCTTTCGTCCACCGGGTACAGTGCTTTGGCTTGTTCGAGGATCTCCTCGATAATATCATCAAGCTCAAGTGAGGGGATAATCACAATCCATTCACGCTTTGCCGCCTCCTGCACAAAGCCCCACCCTTCCACAAGAAAGATGTTGTTGCAGGCGCCGTGCAGCGCAAATACCACTGGGTATTTGCGGTCCTTGTTCTCAGGCTGAAACGCGGAGACAGGCACAAAGGACGTCCATATCTTGTTTTCGTTCTGCTTAATGTCAAACTTCTCTGCCTGCCAGCGGTAGCCGGTCTTGTTCGCATACGCGTCCCAGTCCATCGGGTCATCGTAGCCGTGGAACTCCTTTACCATGCCCCGCTTTGACCAATACGCCATCACTTCGGGGGAACGCTCGTCCGGCACACCGAGAACCGGCTCCATCATCCGCTCCAAAGCGGGGAAGAAATCCGAGGCCTTCAGCGCCTCCAAATCAACCTTAGGGCAAAATTTTGTGTAAAGGTCGCGGATGGTACAAACCATTCCACCGTCTGTCATCTGGTACTCGCTGTCCAAAATCTTTTCTACATCCATCTGTAATACCTCCGTCGATCGTGTTTTGTATTGTAGTGCAAAAAAGAAACTACATTAATCATAATTGCTGCTAGTCAACATTGCCATTAAGTTTGTACTTTGTTTATTTGCTTGGATATTCATTGGTAGTAGTCATGTGCCGTAAAGGGCTGTTCATCTTGCCCCTTGGCGCCGCCGTTGTGCACATTGCCGTAGCGTTTCGTGTATTGTGCATTCTTTTACGAGTGTTTAATATGACCAACACGCTGCTGTTTTTTGCCTGCACAGTGGGCGCAGTTTTGGTGTTTGCCACCCTGTACTTTGTGGTGCACCAGATTACTGCCAAAGCCTACTACCGCATCTTGCAGAGGAAGGATTAACGCAATCGGTGCCTGCAGCGAGTACATGACAGGGCTAGGTGCGAAAACTTAAGCAAACAATCTATAGGCGGGGGATACGGCATTGCCATATCCCCCGCCTTATGCTGTACATCCATTATCACTGCATCGTAAACAGACCCATCACGCGGGTAACCTCGGCGGGCAGCTCCGCGGTTACGCGATCGATGGTGGCTTGGTCAATGCCCAGATCGTTTTGAAGGGCGAGGCTCGAAGGTGCACGGGTGTACTCGAGAAGCATATTCTCGTAGTAGTTTGCGCTTACGATATCCGCCAGATGGATGAGCTGGAGCTCATATGTATTATCCTCTGCAATTCGCGGCCAGTGATGGTTTTTTATGATGTTAATCATGTTAGGCGGAAAACTCCACCGCTCGGCAATCCATGCGCCCACCTCTGGGTGACATGCGCCGCCCAATACCTCGCGTTCGGCAATAATTTGATGCGAGCCCTTCATAATACGCGCGTAGACCGCGTCAACTAGCTCGGGAAAGCATGCATCCATCAGGGCGATGCCAATGTCATGCATCAGACCGTACGCAAAAAGCTGATAGCGGTCGCCGTTACCCAGCTCCTCGGCAAGGGCGCAGCTGATAATCGAAACACCGATGGAATGCCGAATGTACCGCACCTTATTAAAGATGTTCGACCGTGCGTAGCCGTGGGGAAACAGGTATTGGCACACCGACGCGATGATGACAACCTGCACCGTCTGCATTCCCAGTAGAATAATTGCCTCCCGTAGACTGGATATCTTGCGCCGCATGCGAAAATACGGTGAGTTGATATAAGAAAGAATAATCGTCTCTAGCTTTGGCAGCTCGCTTACCCTTTTAACCAGCTGGTCAATGTCCACGCGGTCGGGGTCTTGCAACAGCAGAATAATTTCGCTCAGGTCAGCAGGTACCTGCGGCAGGCTAGGGGAGTTTAATATCATTTGATACAGTTGACCGTTCTCCATTTGGGTACTCCTTTGCGGCATAGTATAGCTATTTAACTTATAATGTCTACGAAAAAATCTTCGTAAAAGCCATAAATGCAAGCTTTTGCTCGATTTTGTTCGGACATTATTGAAGTTAATTAGCTATATATACAGTATATCGGCACTGCGGTGTAATTGTAAAGCGACCCAAAGCAAGCGGCGCGTATTCTTTTGCCGTGCGGGGCATACCCCGCGGCGAAAATGAGGAACGACAGGTGCAAATAATCCCGTAATGTAACAAAACGGTGACGCTTTCATCCAAAACGGTATCGCCAACAAGTGCTTTATCGCTCCAATCACGAAGAGACACCCAGTAATGTGAAGGGTAATTGTGCAATATAGCCAAGTGGTAGTTACAAAGTTGTAACAAAATTCGGTAGATTTGGGGCGTTAAAGATGACAGTTATTGCATATACTATCACTGAGGTTAGAAATAACCAATATTTATTTAAATTTGGAGGAAACCACACATGAAGAAGCTTCTCGCGTTGGTTCTGGCAGGCGTAATGGCGCTTAGTCTTGCAACATTCACATCTGCGGCAATTATCGTAACCCCAGATGACACGACACCTGCTGATGATAATCAGCCCGAAATTATGAATTTTGGTGACGACACCCTTGAAATCCCGCTTACCCCCGGCGAAGGATTTGTACCGGGAACTGAAAAAACGAGCCCTGATAATTTTCTCGTTATGTCGCAGATTGCCCAAGACGAAGAGACTACTGATTTTGAAACCGTAGAGTATTCAGTGAGTGCCTCCGCTTCGTCTAATAAATCTGACATCCTAAAGGCAGCGGTTGTTGTTGACACCGATAAGGATGGAAAGAAAGGTACTGCGGGCTATGAAGAGAGTAAGTCCCTTGTTCTTACACTTAATCCTGCCGACGAGTATTTTACTGTAGAGGAACACAAGGTTGAGGTAAAGGTTGTTGTTGTACAGAGACTGAAAGCGTCCGGCAGCGAATCGATTAAGTCCGAGTTTAAGTTTGATGTTCTTGTAAGTAACGAGGCGCACGGTGAAGACGATTTTTGGCAGAACGCTGATGGAAAGGTAGAGGGAATCTACGAGCTTTCAAAACCTGTTGTTGATGAAGATGTTTTCACAGGCATTGCCGACGGCAAAGCGCTTACTCTTGACTACGGCAAGTATGCCCTTAAGTTTACCAAGGTATCCAAGCAAAACACTGGTCTTTATCTCAAGGCTAAGACCGATGTGGTAAGCGTTGACAGCACCAAGGCAATCGGCTCTGTCGGCTTTAAGCCTACCCGCGTGAAGGATGCCGCTACCATCACCATGCCCATTAGCCCCGACAACGAAAATTACTACGGCGAGACCGTATACGTTTACGCCATTGTGGACGGTAAGCCAACCGGAAGCGCGATTAAGGCGGATGTCGTAAACCACAGCTACGTTGTGTTCCCCGTTCCTAGCGGCACCACACTCGGCACCTTTGCCGCCTACGGCGCGCAGAAGGAGGGAGACGCGGAAAAGCCCGCCCCCGCAAAGACGGATAAACCCGCTATCCCCGAGACCGGCGCAAACGATATTGTTAACCTCGCTGTAGTACTTGCGGTCGTGGCCCTTGCAGGCGCAGGTTTTGTGGCGGTAAAAAAGGCAAACAAGTAATCAAGTAACGAAATAAACCGATACGGTAATAACAAGCGGCTGCCCGCAATTAGGGCAGCCG
>JAEZVA010000008.1 GCA_023443315.1 Bacillota bacterium
TGTATCCGGCACCATGTTTGAATATCACCACCATAATATAAAAGTACGCATTCCGGCTTACAGCTAAAAAGCGGTAGGCACGGGCGTAATTGCGTGTGAAAAAGCAATCATCGTTATTTTACTACAACGCGTCGACTTAATCAATTAAAAAAACGTAATTTCTTCTAATAATTTTGTATTCTGATTGTGAAAAATGCAACAAACTGTCCAAAACTCATCCCATCTGCTGTGTGCAACAGAAGCGGACTTGGCGGTTTACTGTTCTATTTTGTGAAAAAAGCGGGCAATTACACTCTATTAAGCTTTTTGAATGGTTCTGCGCAGCGCCTTGCCCCTGCAAATTGCACCGACTTGCAAAAATGCAGGGGTACACCCGAGCGAGTCGGATGCACCCCGTTGTGCCGTTTTCTATTTTGTGTTATTTTTGCGTGCCAAAAAAGAACAAAGCGATGGTTCCGGGCCCAGAATGGGTTCCCACAACCGGTCCAATCATGGTCAGCGTCACATCGGCGATGGTGGGGAAGCTTTGTTTTACCAAAGACGCGGTGTACTCGGCATCCTCCAGCGAGTCGCCGTGCCCGATAAAGATGTGCTGACCGTCCGGCTCGGTGCAGGTCGCCTTCATATGCTCTACCAGTGCCTCAAGCGACTTGCGTCTGCCGCGCACCTTCTCCATGGGAATCAGGCGTCCTTCGTTGTCTACATGCAAAACCGGCTTTACGCCCAGTGCCGTGCCCAGCAATGCGCTCACCGCACTGACGCGTCCGCCGCGCTTTAGGTGGTTTAGGTCGTCTACGGTAAACCAGTGGCACAGGTGGTCGCGGTTTGCAAGCACCCAGTCGCGCAAGGCCTCCATGTCCATACCTTCTGCCTTCTTCTTTGCGGCAGTGTATACCATCAGTCCTTCGCCCGCGCTTGCGGCGCGTGTGTCTACGACGTAGATCTTTCTTTCTGGGTACTGTTCGGCAATATCCTTTGCCGCAAGCTCGGCTGCACTGTAGGTGCCGCTCAGCGCGGAAGAGAAGCTGATGGCCAGAATATCCTTACCGCTTTTTAGCACCGGCTCCCAATACTCCATGTAGGTGTGATAGGTCACCTGTGAAGTCTTGGACATATTGCCGGCACGTAGCTGCTCGTAAAACTCATGGAAGCCGTAGTTGCGCCCGTCGGGAAAGTGCATATAGGGCTTGCCTCCCAGCTCAAACTCCATGGGTACTACCATGACTCCCAGCTCCTCTACCAGAGCCGCGGGCAGGTCGCAGGTGGGATCGGTGAAAATTTGGTATTCTCTCATCGCTACTCTCCTGTTCTTTCATCATACTCATCGGCGGTCGTTGCCTCGCTGGTCTGTTCTGTGGGCTGCCCCATAAACAAAACGGCTAAAACAGTGTATTTATTTGTAATTATATATTGAAACAATCGGATTTGCAAGCACAGCGGCGGCAAACGCAAAACGGAGCGGCTATCATGCGCCGCTCCGTTTGGTATTATATAATAGACAATAATCCTTCTGCACTGCGCCGTAATCCTTACTGCGCCGCAATCTTCTTTAGATTGGTCGCCTTGGCGCGCAGGTCGCGGTTTAAGATGCGCTTGCGGATGCGTAGGCTTTTGGGGGTTACCTCTAAGAGCTCATCCTCGGCAATGAACTCAAGTGCTTCCTCCAGGCTTTGGTTGCGCGGTGGGGTTAAGCGCAACGCCTCGTCACTGCCCGATGCGCGCATGTTGGTAACGTGCTTTCTCTTGCACACGTTAACCACCACATCCTCCGCCTTGGGGGACTGACCTACAATCATGCCCTCGTATACCGGAACGCCCGCACCCAAAAACAGTGCGCCGCGCTCTTGGGCGTTGTACAGCCCGTAGGTGACGGTCTCGCCCGTCTCAAACGCAATCAGCGAGCCGGACAAACGACGGGGGATGTCGCCCTTATACGGTGCGTAGCAATCAAACACCGTGTTCAAAATACCCTCGCCGCGCGTGTCGGTTAAAAACTCGCTGCGGTAGCCAAACAGCCCTCTGGACGGCACAATAAACTCCACACGCATGCGGCTGCCGACGGGATGCATGCTCAAAAGCTCGCCCTTGCGTCTGCCCATCTTCTCCATGACCGACCCGAGCGATTCCTCGGGCACGTCGATGATCAGACGCTCCATCGGTTCAAGCAGGGTGTCGCCGTCCTGACGGTACAGCACCTGCGGCATGCTCACCTGAAACTCGAAGCCCTCGCGACGCATCGTTTCGATTAGGATGGATAGGTGCATCTCGCCGCGTCCCGCCACGCGAAAGCTCTCGGCAGAATCGGTCTCGGTAACGTGCAGCGACACATCCTTGAGTAGTTCGCGGAACAGGCGGTCGCGCAGCTGACGGCTGGTTACAAACTTGCCCTCGCGCCCCGCAAACGGGCTGTCGTTAACCGAGAAGGTCATCTCCACAGTCGGCTCGCTAATCTTTACAAAGGGCAACGCCTCTACGGCGGAGGGGTCGCACACCGTGTTGCCTATGGATATCTCCTCAATGCCCGAGAAGCACACGATGTCGCCCACGCTCGCCTGTTCTGCGGGGACGCGTGTAAGCCCCTCTATCTGGTACAGGGCAACCACCTTGGCACGGTAGGGCTTCTCGCGCTCGTGCCAGTCGGCTACCGTTACCTCCATGTTGGGGCGGATGCGCCCGCGCTCAACGCGCCCAATGGCGATGCGTCCCACATAGTCGTTGTAGTCAATAGACGATACCAGCAGCTGCAGCGGCTCATCCGGCTCGCCCTCTGGGGCGGGAACGTAGTCGATAATCTTGTCAAACAGCGGTGCAAGATCCTCGGCTACGCTGCCTGGGTCTAAAGTTGCGGTGCCTTCGCGCCCCGAGCAGTACACCACGGGGCTTTCAAGCTGTTCTTCGGTTGCGTCAAGGTCGAGCAAAAGCTCCAGCACCTCGTCGGCTATCTCATGCAGGCGCGCGTCGGGGCGGTCGGTCTTGTTTACCACCACAATTACCTTATGCCCGAGTGCAAGCGCCCGCTCCAATACAAAGCGGGTCTGGGGCATCGGCCCCTCAAAGGCGTCTACGAGCAGCAGCACGCCGCTCACCATCTTTAATATGCGTTCCACCTCGCCGCCGAAATCGGCATGCCCGGGGGTATCGACAATGTTGATCTTGGTTCCCTTCCAATACATCGAAGTATTCTTGGCAAGGATGGTGATGCCGCGCTCGCGCTCGAGGTCGTTGGAATCCATTACGCGGTCGTTTACCACCTGGTTTTCGCGGAACGCGCCGCCCTGCTTGAGCATCTCGTCCACCAGTGTTGTCTTGCCGTGGTCAACGTGTGCAATGATTGCGATGTTGCGTAAATCTTCTCTTAACAAACGTGTTTACTCCTTTATACCCTTTGCGCTTATTTAAAGTCATAACCTGCTTTTTTGTGGCAACCGACTTTCCGCGCGCCCATGCAAAAATTCATACTGTACAATTATAGCGCGCCTTGTGTCCGAATT
The DNA here is from genome assembly GCA_023443315.1 of Bacillota bacterium. GTDB lineage: Bacteria > Bacillota > Clostridia > Oscillospirales > Ruminococcaceae > Acetanaerobacterium. The sequence goes on from JAEZVA010000008.1 coordinate 3,492, forward strand.
CCACAATGTGTTTTACTAAACTATCACGCCGCCGCCCTGTAGTTTTTGCTGTTTTTTACAAAAAGCGTACTAGACTACCGAGAAGACGTACCGCAAATAAATGAAACCATTCACAAGAAACAGAGCGATAACGCGTAATTAGGCGAGAAAAAGAGAGAAAACCATGTAATAAATTAAATTTACCGCCAAAAGCTATTGACACCGCATTTTCAGCAAGATATAATAGGGTCTGCCGGTCTTGATACAGCCATTTTGCGCCTGTATGCGGCAAACATTGCCCGTTATATTATTTTCACATATACACAAACCGATACGGAGGGAAAAACATGTCTACCTTTATGCCAAAAGCAAGCGACATTAAGCGCACTTGGTATATTCTTGATGCGGCAGGCAAGCCGCTTGGACGTACGGCAGAGCGTGCCGCATACATCCTGCGCGGTAAGCACAAGCCCATCTTCACCCCGAACATTGATTGCGGCGACAGCGTAATCATCCTCAACGCCGAAAAGGCAGTTCTCACCGGCAACAAGGCCACTCAGAAGTTCTACCGCCACCACAGTGGTTGGGTTGGCGGTCTCAAAGAGACCTCCTACAAGGACATGATGAAGTACAAGCCCGAATTTGCAATGACACTTGCCGTAAAAGGCATGCTTCCCGGCAACACGCTGGGGGCGAACTGCTTAAGACGTCTGCGCGTATACCGCGGCGCCGAGCACACCCAGCAGGCACAGCAGCCCGTCGCATGGACGCAAGAATAATTCGGAGGGAGGCAATTAGTTATGTATGAATCCAAACCTTATCTTTACGGTACCGGCAGAAGAAAGCACTCGGTTGCCCGCGTAAGACTGTACAAGGGCACCGGTAACATTACCATAAACGGCAGAACCATCGACGATTACTTTGGTCTTGAGACCTTAAAGCTGATTGTTCGCCAGCCTCTTGCGCTGACAAACAACCTCGCGGGCTTTGATGTAATCTGCACCGTAGCCGGCGGCGGCGTAACCGGTCAGGCGGGCGCAATCCGTCACGGTATCTCCCGCGCACTGCTTTTGGTTAACGAAGGCGAGCTTCGCCCCGTACTCAAGAGCGCAGGCTTCTTAACCCGCGACCCCCGTATGAAGGAGCGTAAAAAGTACGGACTCAAGGCAGCCCGTCGCGCACCTCAGTTCTCGAAGAGATAATCAACGAGAATACCGAAAGACTTCACAAACCCCAGAAACTTCGTGTTTCTGGGGTTTTTATTTTGGTTGGAGGTGTACTCCGAGGTGGAGAAAGGACGATAGTGCATCATAGAATCTTGCTTTACTTTACAAAAATGTTATAATAACAGTATAGCTTATGAAAAGAATAGCAAAACAGCATTTATTTAAAAAATGATTGAGAGGCAAAAGGGATGGACGAGAATTACAGACTGTTTTTAAACGATATTCCGGCAAATCTTCAGGGATTTGTAATTGACTTAAATGATTATCTTTTGAAAAAAGAGTGCAAAAGAAAAATAAAGACTGCAAAGAACGGTTTTGTTACATCCTATTTAAAACCAAAATCAGAGAAAACCTTACTAAATTATGTTTTCAGAAAAACAGGGGTAAAAATGAGAATTTATGCCGCAGGTGTTGGCGGGTATGATGTTATCCTGAATGATTATCCTGAACAAATGAAGAAGGAAATCAGAAAAGCCTGCGATTGTAAAAAACTCATTGGCGGCATCTGTTCACCTACCTGCCCATCTGGATATACATTCTGTATGGATGGAGTAGAATATAAGAAATGCAGATACATGGCATTCTTTCATAATTTAGATGAAGAAAGTTCTGAATACATACTTAAATTATTAAAGTCAGAATTGGCAATGGTGTGAATAAAGAAGACAGCAGCAAGCTCTCATTTACTTAAAAGAATGCTCGTCTTAATTCAATAAACCGAAGAAGATAAACAACACTTTTTAAGGCTGAAATGCCACCCGTTGTCGTCGGTGGCACTGCGTTTTCTCTCGCTAATCCATCAAAAAAGGAGCACCGCAAAACAGCGGCGCTCCTTTTTATTCTTCCGTTTTGCATTCCTATAAAAACCTAGCCGCTGCCCTGTGCTTCTCCATCGTTTTCCCAGCTACGACCCCTCATACACCACAGCCCCGCCGCAGACGGTAAACCGCACTGCGCCATACAGTGTCCTGCCGGTAAACGGGGAGTTTGCGCTTTTTGAGCGGTACTCCCCCGCCGTGATGACAGCGTCCGGGTTAAAGATAGTCACGTCAGCGGGTACGCCCACCGAAAGGGTACCCGCCGGGAACCCGTACAGGGTGGCGGGGCTTACGGTCATTCGCTTAATCAGCTGCGAAAGGGTCAGCCTGCCCGTTCGCACTAGCTCGGTAATGCCGAGGGGGAGCACCGTCTCCAGCCCAATCATGCCGCTGGGTGCATCGGCAAAGGGGCGCGCTTTTTCGTCGGCGGTATGGGGGGCGTGGTCGGTGGCGATGATGCTGAGCGTGCCGTCTTTTAGCCCCTCTATCACCGCAAGGCGGTCATCCTCGGTGCGCAGTGGCGGGTTTACCTTGGCTAGCGTGCCTTGCCTTAGCACGTCCTGCTCGGTTAGGGTAAAATGCTGGGGGGTCGCCTCGGCGGTAACGGGTGCTCCTAGCCGCTGTGCAAGGCGCACCAGCTCCACAGAACGGGCAGAGCTGATGTGCTGCAGGTGTACCCGCGCGCCGGTATGTAAGGCGAGCATGCAGTCGCGCGCCACCAGTACGTCCTCCGCGGCGGCGGGCGCGCCCGTAAGCCCCAGTGCCTTTGCCACTTCCCCTGCGTTTACGCCGCTCTCGGCTATCAGCGCGGGGTGTTCCTCGTGCAGGCTTATGGGCAGATTAAGCTGCTTTGCGCGTAGCATCGCCTCGATTAGAAGCCGTTCGTCGGCAAGCGGAATGCCGTCGTCCGAAAAGCCGCACGCGCCGTTTTGGGCGAGCAGCTCCATGTCGGTCAGCTCTTTGCCTGCCATATCCCTTGTAACCGCCGCCACAGTGTGTACATGAACGGGTGCCTGCCTGCCTTTTTCCAGCACATAGCGCAGGATTTCGGGGTTATCCACAGCCGGTCTGGTGTTTGCCATGCACACCACGGTGGTAAACCCGCCTGCTGCTGCGGCGGCGCTGCCCGTCAGGATGTCCTCCTTGTGGGTAAGCCCCGGGTCACGAAAATGCACGTGCACATCCACCAGCCCCGGGCAAACGACAAACCCTCGCGCGTCGAGTACCGTTTGTACCCCATCTGCCGAAAGCGCTTTGCCCACGGCGGCGATGTTACCGCCCCGCACCAACACATCCATTGTCTCGTCTATCCCGTTTGCGGGGTCTATCACCCGCCCGTTTTTCACTAAAATCACGGCGTTCTCCCTTCGTTTGTGCCCGGCACAGTCGGCGTATACTCCGCTTTGTTTGAGATTGGTATTTATTATACTCGATTTGTCCCCCGTTTTCCACAAAAATGCCGCACCCGATTGATGGGATGCGGCATATAGCGGCATATCGATTAGCTATACAGCGAAAGGTATACATAAAACAGCTCGTTTCCAGTCTGGTCAAGCACATACAGCGGCAGATAGTCATACTCCCCACCTGAGGTGGAGTAAAGTAGTAGCTTGCTCACCGTCTCGCCCGGCATCAGCACCGTGCGCTCCAGCACATCCTTGGCAGAGACACCGCCAAGCGTAGGGGAAAACTCGCACGGGTTGCCCATTGCGTCCTCCAGCCGAAACAGCGAGGGGGTCAGCGTAAACGCCTCGCCCGAGTTGTTCTTAAAGGTGACGCCTATCACAACAAGCGAGGTGCCCTCGGTACCCGTTTCCTCCGCTAGGCTGTAGTCAAAGTTGTACGAGATATCGTTGTTCACCACCGTGTCGCCGATGAAATACTGGGGCAGGATGTTATCCGGCAGCTGATACTCTTGCGATTCGTCGTCGGGGAAAAACAGGTCGCCCTTGTTATCGGGCGCGTTCCCGCCGGCAAACTGAGACACCCCGTACGCTACAACAATCAGCGTAATCAGCTGAAGCAGCAGCATCAAACCGCCCATCACAATGCCCACGACAACCGGCCATTTCGCAGCCCCTTCACGGGGAACACTTGGTACCGGCGGATAGCTTGACGGCGGTGCCTGCCATGCGGCAGGCGGCGACGGGGGCGGCGGCGCAAACGCAGCGTGGTGCTGCGGCTGTGCCGCTATGGGGGGCATCGCTCCGTAAACGGGTATGCGCGGTGGTGCCGGCTGTGCGGGCGGCAATCCCCGCAGGCTAAAGGTGCACACGGGGCAAAAATTCTCATACGGAATCAGGTTGCCGCAGCGGGGGCACATCACCGTCTCGGGCGCGGCACAGCAAGGGGTATCGGGCTGCGGGGCGGGGTTCTCGGTCTGTGCCGGCTCAGGCTGCACGGTGGAGACCTCGGGGGTAGGCAGCCCTTCGATCGATGTATTTTCAGAAAGTCCCTGCTCGTTTTGTTGTGTCGGGTCGGGCAGGGGTTGCGTCATGTCGTCAGTGGTGTTTGTGGTGTAAAGCTCACGGTCGTCCATACGCGCTCTCCTTTGATTTTATGCCAAAATATAACTGTTATACTATCAATATTAGCACAATGGGTGGTATTATACAAGGCAACAAAAATGAATTTTCCTGTGTAAAGTATGCAGTATTTCAGGATTTTATGCGTGTCGCACCAACAACTATAGTGTCATATTATGCCCTATGCGGGCGAATGCAAAAAAAGGGGGAAGCGAAATCCCCTACGGGTTGCTTCCCCCTACTGCTCATGTAAAACGGATTAGACCAGTCCCTCGTTTACGGGGATCTCGCGCAGCGATGCAAAGCCCTGCTCTAGGTCCTCGTCGGTGGGGATGTAGTCGGTCATTTTGCCCTCGGTAAACTGCTGGTACGCGGCCATATCAAAGTAGCCGGTGCCCGTTAGGTTAAATACGATGGTCTTTTGCTCGCCGCTTTCCTTACATTTCAGCGCCTCGTCGATGGCGGTGCGGATGGCATGCGCCGACTCGGGTGCGGGCAGAATCTGCTCCACGCGCGAGAACAGCTGTGCCGCCTCGAACACACCCGTCTGGGTAACGGAGGTCGCCTCGAGGTAGCCGTCGTGGTACAGCTTGCTTAAGATGGGCGCCATGCCGTGGTAGCGCAGCCCGCCCGCGTGGATGGGGCTGGGCATAAAGCCGCTGCCTAGGGTATACATCTTGGCAAGGGGGGTCATCTTGCCGGTGTCGCAGAAGTCGTAGGCGTACTTGCCTCTGGTAAGCGACGGGCAGGATGCCGGCTCTACCGCAATAA